>CADDZP010000226.1 GCA_902812475.1 Actinomycetota bacterium
TCAGCGTTCGACGCGACCACCGTGCCCAGACGACGACTGCGGCCAGAGCCACAGCAAGGACAGCCGCTACGGCAACGCTCACAGGCCCTCGGCGATGTAACGGATGCGCTCGCCGATGTTCACGGCGTGATCGCCGAGCCGCTCGTAGAAGCGGGCGATCAACGCCATCTCCAAGGCGATGGGGACTCTGAGCTGCCCGGTGACCAGCTCGGCGGTCAGGCTGCTGTGCAAGTCGTCGAGCTCGTCGTCGCGGTCGTTGAGGCGAGTCGCCACGTCGGCGTCGCGCTCGATGTAGCCGTCGGCGGCCTGGCGCCACATCTGCGTGTCGATCCGGCCCATCTCCTCGATGAGTCCGCGGATCCGAGGCGTGATGTTCTCGGAGATCCCCCGCGTCGCTCGAGCAGCGATGTGCTCGGCGAGGTCGCCGCTCCGCTCGAGCTCGGGCACGATACGGAGCACCGAGAGAAGAAACCGCATGTCGCGTGCCATCGGGGACTGAAGGGCGAACTGGCGCTGCACGAGCTCCTCGATGTCGCAGTAGAGCTGGTCGATGACGGCGTCGCTCTTCACCAGCGACTCGGCCGCCGCTCGGTCGCTGGCGAGGAACGCGTCGGTGGCCTTGGCCACGCTCTCGGCCACGAGGGCGAACAGCTGCACGACCTTCTGGTCGATCTCGCCGAGCTCCCGGTGGAATCCGACTCGTATCTCTTCCGGCATGACGTCCTCCGTTACCCGAACCGACCCGTGATGTAGTCCTCCGTCCGGGTGTCGTCGGGCTTGGTGAAGATCTTGGTGGTGGGCCCCATCTCGATGAGACGCCCGGGTTCACCAGCGCCGGCGATGTTGAAGAAGGCGGTGGTCTCGCTGACGCGGGCCGCCTCCTGCATGTTGTGGGTGACGATCACGATCGTGTAGCGGTCCTTCAGCTCCCCGATGAGGTCCTCGATGCGCAGCGTCGAGATGGGGTCCAGGGACGAACAGGGCTCGTCCATGAGCAGAACCTCGGGCTCCACGGCCAGGGCGCGGGCGATGCAGAGGCGCTGCTGCTGACCGCCCGACAAGCCCCCACCCGGCCTGTCGAGCCGGTGGGAGACCTCGTCCCACAGCCCCGCCATCGTCAACGAGCGCTCCACGACATCGTCGAGCTCGCTCTTCTTGCGCACACCGTTGAGCTTCAGCCCGGCGGCCACGTTGTCCCGCACCGACATCGTCGGGAAGGGGTTCGGTCGCTGGAACACCATGCCGATGGACCGCCGCACGGCAACCGCGTCGACGCCCTCACCGTAGATGTCCTGCCCGTCGAGGAGCACCTGGCCCGAGACCCGGGCGCCGCGCACCACCTCGTGCATCCGGTTCAGGGCGCGCAGGAACGTCGACTTGCCGCACCCGGACGGGCCGATGAGGGCCGTCACCTGCTTGGGCTCGATCGTCATCGAGACGTCGGCGACGGCGTGGAACGAGCCGTACCAGGCGTTCAAGTCTTCGACGTCGATGCGCTTGGCCACGGGGGACTCCGGATCAGGCGAGCACGTTGCGGCGGGTGAGGACACGGGCAAGGACAGTCAACACCAGAACGATCGCGATGAGCGTCAGGGCGCCCGCCCACGCCCGGTTCACGGCTACGTCGAAGGCCGAGCCGGCCTGGCTGAACACAAAGAGGGGCAGGCCCGACTGTGGGCCGCTGAAGGGGTTGGTGCGGATGGCGTCGAAGCCGAACGCGGTCAGCAGCAGCGGGGCGGTCTCTCCCGTCACCCGAGCGACGGCCAGGATGATGCCGGTGGTCAGCCCGGCTGATGCGGCAGGGAAGACGACCGAGACGATCGTCCGCCAGCGGGGAACGCCCAGCGCGTAGCTCGCCTCCCGGAGGTCGTTCGGCACCAGCTTCAGCATCTCCTCGGACGCCCGGACGACGATCGGGATCATCAGGATGGCGAGCGCCATGCCGGCGGCGAAGCCGGAGAATCCCTTGTGCAGTCCCAGGACCCAGAAGGCGAAGATGAACAGGCCCGCCACGATCGACGGCAGCCCCGTCATCACGTCGACGAAGAAGCGGATCCAGTACACGAGCCGCCCTCGCCCGTATTCGACGATGTAGACGGCGGCCAGCAGGCCCAGCGGGATGGAGATGACGCTTGCGATGACGACCTGCTCGAGCGTGCCGACGATGGCGTGGTAGGCGCCGCCCGCGTCCTCGAGGGGACCGACGCCGTTCATGGAATGGGTCAGGAAGCCGGGCGAGATCGCCTGTACGCCGCGCTGCACCGTGTAGATGAGCACCGCGGCCAAGGGCACGAGGGCGAGGAACAGGGCGCTGACAAGGAGGGTGAGGGCGAGGCGATTCCGGGCGGAACGCGCGCCTTCGACGGCGTAGGAGACGGCCGTCTGGGCCACCACGTACAGGAGATAGGCGACAAGTACGAAGTCGAGCACGCCCTGGAACGGCGTCGCCGTGAACAGCAGCGCCGTGAGACCGATCGCGCCGGCCCCCACGAGTCCGAGCAGGGCCCGGCTGACGGACCGGCGGCGCAGGGCGACGGGTCCGACGAGCGCCATCACACCTTTCCTTCGGCGATCCGGGTCGAGCGATAGACCACGCCGCGGGCCGCCATGTTGACGCCGAGCGTGATGACGAACAGGACGAGCCCGGATGCGATCAGCGCCTCGCGCCCCGTCACTCCCGACTCGCCGAACTTGGTTGCGATGTTGGCCGCGATGGTGTTGCCGCCCGGCTCGAAGACATGGAAGTTGACGTTGAACGATGCCGCCAGCACGAGGGCGACGGCGATCGTCTCGCCGAGGGCGCGCCCGAAGCCGAGCATGACGGCCCCCACGACCCCGCTGCGGCTGGGCGGCAGCACGGCCATGCGAATCGTCTCCCAGCGAGTGGCGCCCAGGGCCAGAGCGGCCTCCCTGTTCGCCTGCGGCACCTGCCGGAACACCTCACGAGAGATGGCGGCGATGATCGGAAGCACCATGATCGCCAGCACGGCGGACGCGGCGAAGACTGACCGCCCGAAGGTGTCGTTGCGGCTCTGGAAGAGCGGGACGAACCCGGCGTTGTGGTCCAGCCAGCGCTGCATCGGGATCAGCTTGGGGACGAGGTAGTAGACGCCCCACAGGCCGTAGACGACGCTCGGCACCACCGCCAGCACATCGACGACGTAGCCACCGAAGACGCCAAGACGGCGGGGTGCCAGCTCGGTCAGGGTCAGGGCGGCGCCGATGGCGACGGGCACGACGAGGACGAGGGCGACGACGCTCGACAGCACCGTCCCGAACGCCAGTGCGGCGACGCCGAACCTGGCCGGCCTGGCGTCGGGGAACCACGCCGTCTGGGTGAAGAACCGCAAGCCGGAGGTGTGGAAGGCTGGAAGGGCCTTCCACACGAGGAACACGGCGATGGCGACGATGATCGCCAGGATCGCAAGTCCGGAGCCGACGCTCAGGCCACGGAAGATGCGGTCGCCGCGCCGGACCTCCCGCGTCGAGCGAGAAGCAAGACGCTCGGAGGCCGGCGCAGCAACGGTCACGGGTTATGCCTGGATGGTCTCGACCGCGGCCTTGGCCTTCGTCGCGAGGTCCGACGGCAGCGGCGCGTAGTACAGGCTGTCGGCGGCGGACTGGCCCGAGGTCACGGCGTAGCTCAGGAAATCCTTGAGCAGCTTGCCCTTGGCCACGTTCGGCTGCTTCTGAAAGGCGAGGACGAACGTGAACGTCGAGATCGGGTACGCGTCGGCGCCAGTCGGCTTGTAATTGGGCTTGACGGTCAGGTCGGGCGGGATCTGGGCCTCGCCGAGGGCAGCGGTCACGTTCTTGGCGTCGGGCTGCACGAAGTTTCCGGCGGCGTTCTTGATAGACGCGATGCCCAGCGAGTTGCCCTTGGCGAAGGACACCTCGGAGTAGCCGATGGCGCCCGGCGTCTGCTTCACGGCCGCCGTCACGCCGTCGGAGCCCTTGGCGCCCTGACCCGTCGGCCACGGCACGTCCTTGGCGGCGCCCGCCGTCCACACCGTCGGTGCAACGGCAGTGAGGTATCCGGTGAAGGCGGCAGTGGTGCCCGAGCCGTCGGAACGGTGCACGACCTGGATGCCCGTGGAGGGCAGGGTGACGCCTGCGTTGTCGTTCTTGATGGTCGGGTCGTTCCAGCTCTTGATCTTCCCGGCGAAGATCCCGGCGACGGTCTCAGCCGAAAGCTTCAGGTTGCTGACGCCCGACAGGTTGTACTCCACGGCGATGCCGCCGCCGCTCCACGGGATGGTCTGCACCTGGCCGCCCTTGGCGACCGCAGCCTGTGTCTCGGTCGCCGACATCGCCACATCGGTGGCGCCGAAGTCGATGGTGCCCGCCGTGAACTGCTGGATGCCGGCGCCCGAGCCGACGCCCTGGTAGTTCACCGTCGCGCCGGAACACTTGCCCTCGAAGTCCTTGATCCACTGCTGGACGAGGTTCTGGACGAACGTGGAGCCCGCCCCCGAGATCGTCCCCGGGTCGCACGCCACGGCGGCGGTCGTCGTCGCCGAGCCGCTCGAGCTCTTCTTGTTGTTGTTGTCGCTGCCGCACGCGGCGCCCACCAGCGCCAGCGCTGTGACCACAGCCACCAACCACAGTCCTCGCCTCATGCAATCTCCCTTTCCGGAGTTCTCGCGCTGAACTTAGAAACGAGAGGAAGAGGCGCCGTGGCGTTCAGTTGAACGCCGGGTGAACGCATTTCGAACTTCGGGTGCGACGCCAGGACGGACGCCGCCAGCCCGGGCGGTATGTTGACACCTCGTCGGCCGTCACCGGTCCGACGTTTTCGGTGATGGCAACGGCGGGCCTCGTATTTCTCGCCGCAGTGGCGTTGGTGTTCGACTTCACCAACGGCTTCCACGACGCAGCCAACGCCGTGGCGACGTCCATTGCCACGCGAGCTATGCGGCCGCTCACAGCGCTCAGCATGGCGGCTGCCCTGAGTCGGAGGGACGGCCGAACGCGAGGCGGACGTTGATTGGCGCGTGGACGAACAACGTGATGAGGGCATGGGCGGTCACGGCAACCACCGCTGTGCGCGCAGGCGCTGACCACAGCGCCTTCTCGCCTGACGGCCGGATGCACACAGTGCGACCGACCCCACCAAGGTCTGCGGGACGTCCACCACAGCAGCTCGCGGCCCATGGCTGATGAACCATCGACGGGCCTCGGGTGGGCGCATCGACTTCCAGCGCGGCACCGTGACGAACGCGTCGTAGACCTGCGAGCAGGCGACAACGCCGTTCAGCACGGCGCCCGCATCGAGCCAGCACGCCGAGTCACTCCGGAGACCCACACCCCGATAATGCAGGGGCGGCGGGCGACTTGTCAGGTGCTCCACCACGCCACGGACGAGTGGAGCCCCTTACAGTCCGCACATGGCGACACTCCGAATCGGAGCACCCCATTTCAGACCTCGACACGTGGCTCTCCGCGTTCGGGCGGTTCACCGGGGCGCGCCGCGAGGCAGGAGTGTTGGCGCAACGGATCCATCAGCCCACGGGCGACGACACCTACGTACGCGAACCCTGGCGCCTCGCCCAGGACATCCTGCGGCTTGGCGTCAGTGTCGCGCTCGATTTTGGGCTCTGGGCGCGGACCGAACGTGACCAGATGCGGTCCGTGGCACGTGACCTCGGTGTCGGCGTCGAACTGCACTACCTGGACGTGCCGGCCGACGAACTGTGGCGACGCATCCAGGTTCGGAACTCTCAGCCGCCCTGGGACAGCCACCCGATCCGCCGCGCCGACCTCGACGGGTGGTTACGCGTCTTCGAGGCGCCCGATGCCGCCGAGCTGACGTTGTTCGACCCCCCGCCAGTCTCAAACTGAACCACTGCCGCGGCGTCGCGTTGTGGGACGTCGTCGGCTCGGAGGACAGGAACCGCCCAAACCGACGTGGACGTAACGCCGGTTTCTGAGGCCCATCCGCTCGAAGAAATCTCGGATTGGGGGTGGTCCTTGTCGTACGTGTGTTCTATACTTACATTGCTGTAGTTCACTTCCCCGAACGGCAGGCCTCCGACGGATGTGGAGGATGCGGTGCTCACAGAGCTCCTGGGGATGGCCAAGGGCCTCGACGACATGCTGTCGGTGCTCGACCCCGCCCTGCT
>CADDZP010000227.1 GCA_902812475.1 Actinomycetota bacterium
GACGCCGATGCTGGCGCCGCCCACGCCGTCCCAGTTGCCCGCCACCGGCTTGTCGCCGTTGTTTCCCCAGCCGAAGGCGGCGATGGCGGGGCCCGTCGTCCCCAGGCCCGCCACCGAGACGCGGCTCCGCCTCCAGGAATCTCGACCCCCGATGCGATCGTCAGAGGCGGTCGCTCGGTAGCGCAAGGGGACCGTCGTGGCGCGAGAACGTGGCATGCGACGCGTGCTCCACCGCGGACGAAATGGCCCTAGACCGAGCGCACAGTCAAGGGGCTCAGTCTTGCATTGGCAGCGTCGTAGCCCCTACGAGGGCCTTGAATCAGGCGATCAGGATGATGTCGACGCCGACCCGTTGGCACGCTGCCTCGAGCACCGACGATCGCGTCGTCACTGCGATTCCCGCGTCGAGCACGAGCGCTGCAGCGACAGCTTCGGCCGTGAGCAGGTTGAGGCTTCGTCCACTGTCGACCGCGGCCATGACGGGAACCAGCCGCCGCAGGCCCACAAGACCGATCTCGGGCGGCAGCGACCGGAGCTTCGCGCTGACGCGCGACTGACCCTCCTCGGTCAGGTCAGCGAATGCCCGTGACAGCGTTCCGGTCGACGTTGGACCGAGGACAGCGCGGGCGAGACGCCAGTACCACGACCCCGTCGTGGCAAATTCACGGCCGGCCGTCGCTCCCTCGAGTTGGCGGGATGCAGCACCTGCGAGCACGCCGAGAAGGAGCGCGTCGTCGACGACGATCACGACACGCTCACAGATGAGCTACTGGTCAGCGATGTCGGGATCGGTCTCGGCGACGGCCTGCGCGAGACGGCGGTAGGTGCCGTCCGCGATTATCCGCGCCACCACGGCTCGGTCCGCAGGACTCAGAGCGGAGCGATACGAACCAGCGCGGGGTAGTTCCCCGGACGAGTCGAGCCCGAGACGCGCCTGCTCAACGGCCTCCGCGAGCTCAGGGGCAAGGCGTGCAGGACGCGTGCTCACGTCATCAGAATAGGACGTGGCGCGGGGAGCAATTCATCGATCGTCGCACTCGGCATCGAGCGGATCGAACAGCGCTGCAGCAATGTCGTCCTCCTCGTCCTCCTCGCTGACGCGGCGGACATCGCCGCCGGCACCAGGGTGGCATCGCTGGTGGACCGCCTTGAGCGCGGTGATCGTGACGTGGGTGTAGAGCTGGGTGGTGTTGAGGTCGGCGTGTCCCAGGAACTCCTGGATGTAGCGGATGTCGGCGCCGCCTTCGAGCATCAACGTGGCCGCCGTATGTCGGAACAGGTGGCAGGCGCCCGGCCGCGTGACGCTCGCCGCGTCGAGGTAGCGCCGCGCCATGGCAGTGAGCCTCTTGGCTGAGAAGGGTCGGCCGCCGTCGTTGAGGAACAGACGGCCGTCGTCGGGTGGGACAGCGAGGTGGGGCCTCGAGTCGAGCAGGTACTCCTCACACCAGCCGGTTGCCCGCTCGGCAATGGGGACCACTCTCGCCTTGTTTCCCGTTCACACATGTTGCTGAGCGGATTCGCACTGTCCCGGCCCCGCTTTCGAGGAGGTTCGTGACCGTGGCGATGAAGCCGACCGACGAGCCTGACGTTGTGTTCCTGTGCCCGCTTGCCCTTGCCGTGGCGCACGGCGACGACGCCTCGGGGCACGTCGAGCTCGGCCATGCCGATGTCGGCTAGCTCGGAGGCTCGAACCCCAGTGGAGTAGACGAACTCAAGCCTCTCGGCCACGAGCAGGCCGGTGCCGCCGTAGCGGGCGGCGATCGCGGCCGCAGGGTCGAGCAAGGGGGCGGGAGTCGACGACTTGGAGGACCTTGGGGTTGGGATGGCGAACGCCATTGCGGCCGCCGGGCTGAGCCCGCTCAGCAGCCGAGACAGTGGCCCGTCCCACGACGTGAAGGCGGTCGAGGGGCCGCCAGTGCCGGGATGCGGGGAGGCCGAGATCGTCGTCGTCGGGAAGGGCGTCGGGCCAGTCGTCACGCACCACGGCAAACGGCCAGGTACTCATCGATGACAATCAAGCGGAGCGCTCAGTCGTCGTCGGACTCCTTGCCGCCGAGAAGCGAATCTCCTTCGTATTGCACCGGGGGCGTCGGGCGCTCCATTACATTCAAATTTACGGCGCTCCACAACGGCACAAGAGTCGGGTCAAAGTCAGTCAGTCACGCCGACGGATTCTTGCGACAAGACGTTAGGGCCCGCCGCGGGATAGATCGCGAGATCCTTCGTTCCTGCCGACCAGCGTGAGGATCCACCGCATTGCCAGGGAGTCGGTGCGAGGATGGCGCCGGGCGCGCGGAGGAGGGTTGCTATGGCCGGTGTCGGGCGCAACGATCCATGTTCGTGTGGCAGCGGAGTGAAGGCCAAGCGCTGCTGTGGGGTGCGACGGGGACCGTCGGGGCGCGAGGCGGCGAAGGCCTTCCTGGTCGAGCAACGTCGAGCGTCGAGCCCGGCACTGCGAGATGCGATCGATGACGTCGATGCGCTCATCGAGCTCCATGAGGCGGTGGCCAAGCTGCCCAGGATGGACCTGAGCTGTCAGCTTCGGCTGCCGCGGTTGTTGAGCCCCGAACTTGAGCGCCTGCGCTCGGCGATTGCTGACGATGATGGCGACGAGATCCTGGCGGCGCTGCCCGACGCCCTGGCTCAGGTCGACGACGTGTTCGTGCGGGTCGAGCTCGCCCGGGCGGTGCTGGCTCTGCGGGAGGGTGGACGGATCACCGAGGAGGTAGCCGCCGCCGCCCTGTTGGATCTCGACAGTGATGGCGATGCTCTGATGCGAGGCGCGCTCGTCGCCGCCCTGGCTGTTGACTGCGGTGTCGCACGCACGCCGTCGGGGCTGGTGCTGGCCGGTTGATCCTCGGCCCAGGTGGCCGACCGGGCCCTCGGGTATCTCAGACAGCGGCGATGTCGTAGTTCCACTCGCCGTGCCAGTCGTGGGGAGCGAGAGGGATGGCGGCGTAGTCGGCGTCGGTGATCTTCTCGCCGGTGGGATACCAGTTGGGGTCGTAGGCAGCCTGCACGGTGAGGCCGGTCGTGGTCGTGGTGGCGGCGATCAGCTCGACGATGGTGCGGATGTCGGTGAGGGGCCGGCCCCGCCAGTTCATGGAGATGAAGCTGAAGAGGCGATGCTCGATCTTGTTCCACTTGGAGGTGCCCGGCGGGTAGTGGCACACGGTGATCGTTAGCCCGGTCTCGGCGGCGAAGCGGGCCAGGTGCCACTTCCAGGCTCGGGTGCGGTAGCCGTTGGACCCGCCGGAGTCGGCGGTGATCAGGAGCCTGGTGGCGTGGGGAAAGCGCGTCCGGCCCAGGGCGTTCCACCAGCGGCGGATCGATTCAACCGCGAACTCGGCGGTATCCGCGCTGTCGCCCACTGACACCCAGCCTTCGTCGTTGCCCACGTCATAGACGCCGTAGGGGATGGCCTTGGCGAACTCGCCCAGGGCCCGGTCGGCGAAGTCGTGCACGTTGACCCGCTCAGGCCCCTTGGCGGGCTGCCATTCCCGGCCGCCGTTGGCGTAGGGGCCGATCAGCTCCTTCTTCTTCGTGTCGACCGAGATCACCGGCTCCCCTCTGGCGAGGCGTTCGCCGGCCAGACGGTTGATGTGCGCGAACTGGCCGTCACGATCGGGATGGCTCGTGCCCTCGTTCTGCTTGGAGGGCGCCTGCAACGAGTAGCCCAGCTGGTGCAGCAGTCGACGAACCAGCTCCGCCGAGACACGGAAGCCTCGATCCTGCAGGTCGCGGGCCAGCTCGTAGGTCGACTTCAGCGTCCAGCGCAACGCCGACATCGGCGACCCGCGGGTCCCGGGATGGACCAGCTCGTCCAGCGCCTCCAGAAGCCCCGGCTGCTTGTCGATCGCCGGGCGGTCACCCCCGCCGGGGACGCGCTGCCGCTCTGACACCGCGACACCGACGCGCACCTCCTTGGCCGCCTTCAGCACCGTCGAGGAGCTCTGGCCCGACGCCTCGACCACCCGGGCCTGGCCGCCCCGACCCAGCGCCTCGGCCATGGCGCCGGTCACGACCCGGCGCTGCTTCTCGTCCAGATGGGGGAGCACTCTCTCGAAGAACGTTCGCAGTCCCTCAGCCGACAGCTCCACACAACGAACGCTACTCCTCGCGAGTTAATCTGTGGTGGATCCTTAGTCGCCAGCGCAGCACGACCTGCATGCCCGCGAGCGGTTGTGCCGGCGTCTGGACGATCGAGTGGCAGGCGGACTTCGAGGTTGGTAGTCGCCACGCCTTCAGCTCTCACACCGGCAACTGCGCAATAGCCGATGAGGGCCACCGGCTCCACTGCGGCGGCACGCTAACCGTTCACGTGGAGGACGATGGCGAGATATACAGCCCCTACAATTAGTCGGAATGCGGCGCAACGATTGCGATTGACTCGCGCAATAGCTTGTCGCGCGACAAGTAGCGGGAGGACGGTGTCGTGAACGCCCGTCGGGAACGTGAAATCGACGCGGAAGCCGTCAAGCATTTTGAGACACGATCTCGCCATGCAGTCTGTGCGGTGTCCTCCGTTGGCTCGTTGATCCACGCGGCGGTGGGCAGCTTTGGTGGCGCAGGCCGGTGACGGAACCGCGCGGGGTTGGCGGCGTAGGCGGCGTCGAGGGTCTCGGCTCGCTTGGCCCGTACCTCCGCAGCCGTGCCGTAGTGCACCGAGGCCGGCGTGTGGTAGCCGATGCCGGAATGGCGATGCTCGTGGTTGTAGTACGCGAAGAACGTCTCGCAGAACGCCCGGGCGTCCTCGATGCAGCCGAAACGCTCGGGGAAGGCGGGGCAGTACTTGAGGGTCTTGAACTGGCTTTCGCTGAAGGGGTTGTCGTTGCTCACGTGGGGACGGCTGTGCGTTCGCCCGATGCCCAGGAAGGCCAACAGCTCCACGACGGGCTTCGAGGTCATCGAGCTGCCGCGATCGGCATGCACGGTGAGCTGACCGGGCGGGACCCGGTGGCGGGCGACGGCGTCGGCGATGAGCTCTTTGGCCAGCTCGCCCGACTCCGTCGGCGCCACGCACCAGGCGACGACGTAGCGGCTGAAGATGTCCAACACCACGTAGAGGTCGTAGTACTCGCCGCGGCGCGGGCCCTTGAGCTTGGTGATGTCCCAGGACCACACGACCAGTGGCCTGCGGGCCACCAGCTCGGGCCGCACCCGGGGCGGATGCGTCGCCTGCCGTCGTCGTTCCCGCGTCTCGCCGTTGGCCCGCAGGAGCCGGTAGTAGGTCGACACGCTGGCCAGGTAGGTCCCCTCGTCGAGGAGGACGTGGAACACCTGGGCCGGGGAGAGGTCAACGAAGCGGGGCGAGCGCAACACGTCGAGGATCTGGCCCATCTCCTCGTGGGTGAGCTTGTTGGGCGGCGCCGGGCGCGGCGCTGTGGACTTCGGTCTGGGAGGCGCCTGGTGGCGGTAGTGGGTGGCCCGGGGGCGGCCCACTGCTGCGCACGCGGCGCGGGTTCCCAGCATCGGCTCGATGGCCTCGAAGCACTCGGCGATCACGGCTGCTGCCTCTTCTCCTCGTCGCTCTCGGCCAGCAGCCGCTCCAAGAGCTCCGATGCTTTTCCCTGGATCTCCAAGGCCAGGCGGTGCTTGGCCAGGTCGTCCTCGAGGCGCTCGATCTTCTTGCGGGCCCGGTCCAGGGCCACCTGCTCGGCGCTGCGCTTGGCCGGCCGGGACTTGGGTGCCAGCTCCTTGAGGGCACCGGCGTCTCGGGCCCGGCGCCACTCCACGATGTGGCTCGAGTACAGGCCTTCCCGGCGCAGCAGCGCACCCTTGGCGCCGGCATCGGTGAGGCGCTCGTACTCGTCGAGGATGGCGAGCTTGTACTCGGCGGAAAACCGTCGCCGCTTCGGCTTCGCCGCGGGGTCGTCTTCCACGGCGCCATCTTTGGCGCGCGTGAGCAAGGCTGCAGAGGTCATGGTCATCGGTCTAGGTGATCCTGTTCTCGCCCTGAAGGATGGTGGGGCTACAGCAGGTGTCTCACGTCAGCCTGACAGACAGGG
>CADDZP010000228.1 GCA_902812475.1 Actinomycetota bacterium
GGCTGGGGTCCCGATCGAGGGCGCGCTCGACCGCCGCCGCCACGGCCGGGTCGAGGTCAGGTCGGACCGAGGCCAACGGGCGGTGGCGCCCTTCCTGCACGGCCTGAGCGACGGCGATGAACGACGCCCCCGTGAACGGCTTCTCGCCGGCCAACGCCTCGTAGAGCACGACGCCCATGGCGTAGATGTCGGAGAGAAAGGTGGCCGGCGCCCCGGCCAGGCGTTCGGGGGCGAGATAGGCGGGAGTTCCCACGAGCTGGCCCGTCAGCGTGAGATCGACCGTGCCACCCGTGGCACCGGACACCAGCTCGGCGCTCTTGGCGATGCCGAAGTCGGTGATCTTGGCGGTGCCGTCGTCGGTCAGCAGGATGTTGCCGGGCTTGACGTCACGGTGGACGATGCCGGCGGCGTGGGCCGCCCCCAGGGCCGACAGCACGCCGGTCGCCAAGGGGATGAGCCACGACGCCGACACGGGTCCCTCGGCGATGACGTCGGCCAGCGTCCGGCCGGGGAGGCGCTCCATGACGATGTACGGCGTCCCGTCGTGTTCGCCGGTGTCGTAGACGGCCACGGCGTTGGGATGGGAGAGGCGGGCGGCGGCGCGGGCTTCGATCTCGAATCGGAGCCGCACGTCGTCCCGCTGGGCCATGTCGGGCCTGAGCAGCTTGATGGCGACCGGACGTTGCAGGCGTCGGTCGTTGCCGGCGTGCACGTCGGCCATGCCGCCCCGCCGCAGCAGCGGGCCGAGCTCGTAGCGGCCCCCGATCAACACGCGCGCCCCCGTTGCCTCCATCGAGGCGTGTGTACCCCGGACCGCTGTGCGAGGAACAGCCCGGATAGCGTCTCGCCCGTGGATGTACACGGTGTCTGCGACCCGCGGTTCGACGGCGTGCGCCAGGCGTTCGTCCGCAACTTCGACGAGCTCGGCGAGCTGGGCGCGTCCGTGGCCGTCGACCTCGACGGCGAACCGGTCGTCGACCTGTGGGCCGGGACGGCCGACCGCACCACCGGGCGACCCTGGGACGAAGACACGCTCGCCCTGGTGTTCTCGACCACGAAGGGCTGGACAGCGGTGTGCGCGCTGTTGTTGTGGGAACGGGGCGAGCTCGACATCGACGCGCCCGTCGCAGAGGTGTGGCCGGAATTTGCCGCTGCCGGCAAGGACTCAGTCACCACGCGGCACCTGCTGACCCACCAGGCAGGGCTGCCCGCCTTCGACGAGTCGATCGCCGTCGCCGAGTGTCATGACCTGGACTATGTGACGTCGCGGCTGGCGGCCCAGGCGCCCCGGTGGCAGCCGGGGACGGCGCATGGCTACCACGCCATCACGTACGGCTGGCTGGTGGGCGAGGTGATCCGCCGTCTCACCGGGCGGACGGTGGGCCAGTTCTTCAGGGACGAGGTCGCCGGTCCCCTTGGCCTGGACACCTACATCGGGCTGCCTGGACAGTTGCACGGGCGCGTCGCCCGCCTGCAGCCTCTCGACCTCGAGCGGGTGCCCCCCGAGCTCGTGAACGACCCGCGCATCAACGCCATCGTGGGGGCCTTCTTCGACCATTCGTCGCTGACGTTCCAGGTCTTCACCAACCCGCCGCTGCTCGCCGGCGTGGAGGACTTCAACACGGCCGAGATGTACGCGGCCGAGTGGCCGGCCGCCAACGGCGTCACCACGGCGCGCTCCCTGTCCAAGCTCTACGGACAACTGGCCTGCGATCGGGTGCTGTCGTCGTCGACACTCGACGCCGCCACGACGCCGCAGTCGGAGGGCCCAGACCGCGTCCTCGTGCTGTCGACACGGTTCGGCCTCGGGTTCGCCCTGCCGTCGGAGGTCGTGAGCTACGGACCGACCGGGTCGGGCTTCGGCCACGACGGCGCCGGTGGATCGTGCGGTTTCGCCGACCGTCGGGCCGGCGTCGGCTTCGGCTACGTGATGAACCAGATGAGCGTCGCGCTCGGCACCGACGAACGGGTCCGCAACCTGACCCACGCCCTGTATGCCGCCCTGGGGGAGGGCTGAGGGCCCACCGCGGCGAAGAGAGAGCACGTGAAGCGTGTCCTCCTCGTCTGCCTTGCCGCGCTCCTGGTCGGCTTGCCTTTCGTCAGCCGCACCACGCGGGCCAAGGCGGACACGCCCCCAGTGCGTGAGACGGGGTACGTCACGGTCAGGGACGGGACACAGCTGAAGTACACCGTCGTGCGTCCGGGGACCGGCGGCCCGTTCCCGACGCTGTTCACCTACGACGGCTACGACGCCGGCTCGAACCCCGACCCCGGATACGTCGCCCAGTACGTCCCCGAGGGCTACGCCTTCATCGGTGTCAGTCTGCGCGGCACCGGCTGCTCGGGCGGCGTGTGGGACTTCTTCCAGCCGGCCGAGGCAACCGACGGCTACGACGTCGTCGAGTGGATCGCGCGACAGGCGTGGTCCAACGGCAAGGTCGGCATGATCGGCAAGAGCTACCCGGGCATCACTCAGCTGTTCGTCGCCGAGCAGCAGCCGCCCCACCTGGTGGCGATCGCGCCGGGCCACACCTACGGGGACATCTACCGAGACATCGCCTATCCGGGCGGCATCTTCAACTACAGCTTCGCGTCGCTGTGGAGCTTCGTCGCCCAGCCGTACCCGTCGTATTCGGCCGCCTTCAAGGGGGTGACGGGCGGCGACCAGACGTGCGCGCAGAACATGGCCAACCGGCCACAGAACATCCCCAAGAACGCCTTCGTCCAGGCCGTCCAGCACCAGTGGGACGACTCGCTCATCCGCGAGCGGTCGCCGATCTACGACATCGGGAAGATCAACGTCCCGACCTACACCGTCATCTCGTGGCAGGACGAACAGGTCGGTCCTCGCTCCGTCAACTGGTTGACGAAATTCAACTCCAAGGTGCCGCTGTACGCCACGGTGACCAACGGCGACCACGGCATGTACCGGACCGATGCGTCACTCGCCGACCTCAACAAGTTCTTCGACCACTACATGAAAGGTGTCGACAACGGCTACCAGAACACTCCCCGCATCCGGGTGTGGTGGGAGTCGGGCCGCGACGGCGGCGCTCGGGCCCCGGGCTGGGTGTCGGCCGTGAGCCAGTGGCCGCCGAAGACGAAGACCGAACGTTGGTGGCTCGACCAAGGCGGCGCGCTTGGCGCCAAGAAGGGCAGCGGCGGTCCGGACGCCTACGCCTACGCGGGCCCGACAGGCCAGGGCATCCAGAACCCCGCGTACTCGGGGGTGACCACACAGCCCAACGTCTACCTGTGGTCGGTGAAGCCGGCGCCGGGCACGTTCACCGCCTACACGAGCGCGCCGCTGACCACGGATACGCCCGTGCTGGGCTCGGGCAGCCTCGATCTGTGGATGGCGTCGACCGCGGTCGACACGGACCTGCAGGTGACGCTCACCGAGGTGCGGCCCGACGGCCAGGAGGAGTATGTGCAGACCGGCTGGCTGCGGGCGTCACACCGCAAGCTCGACGCGACCCAGAGCACGGCGACGCGCCCGTACCAGACGCAACAGCAGGCTGACCAGCAGCTCCTGACGCCGGGCACGCCGACGTTCATGCGCATCGAGATCTTCCCGTTCGGTCATGTGTTCCGCGCCGGGTCACAGATCCGCATCTCGATCGAGGGCCCCAAGTTCCTCCCCGAGCTGTGGGGCTTCGCCGCCCTGCCGCTACCGGCGACCAACCTCGTCTACCACGACACCGCCCACCCGTCGTCGCTGGCCCTACCCGTGCTTCCGCGCTTCACCATCCCGACCGCCGACCGGTCGCTGCCCGCGTGCGGGCGCCTGATCCGCCAGCCCTGCCGGCCGGCCTGACAAGTCCTTCGCTTCTCGGAGCAGAAGTGCACCTCTCAGGTGCATTTCTGCGCCAAGAACGATCAGGACGGCGTCCAGAGGCCGCTCGGGGCGGTGCCGGAGTCGGCTTGCAGCTCCAGCAGGAAGGGGTTCGTGCGGCGTTCGTGGCCGACGGTGGTCACGGGCCCGTGACCGGGAAGGACCTGGACGTCGTCGGACATCGGCAGGATCTTGTCGGCCATCGACGCCATCAGCTCCTCGTAGGAGCCGCCGGGCAGGTCGGTGCGTCCGATGGACCCGGCGAAGAGGTGGTCGCCGCTGAAGAGCACGCTGCCCTCGCCGTCGACCTCGAGCAGGAAGCACACCGAGCCTTTGGTGTGGCCGGGCGTGTGGATGGCGGTGAACGTCATCCCCGCCCCCGACACCTTCTGCCCGTCGTCGAGGCCGTAGACGAGCTCGGGCGGGCGGGTGTCGAGGCCCTCGGCCTCGAGGAACTGCCCGAAGCCGCCGCTGGTGCCGACGGGGTCGAGGAGCATGTGACGATCGGCGTCATGGATGTGGACGGGCAGGTCCGCGGCGTTCTCCTGGGCGTGCACCACTTCACCGACGCCGCCCACGTGGTCGACGTGGCCGTGGGTGTTCAACAGGGCGACGAGCCTGAGCCCGTGCTGCTGGAGACGGCCCAGGATCGTGCCTGGATCGGGCGGGGCGTCGATGAGCACGCACTCACCGCCCGGACCATTCGGAGCGACGATCCAGGCGTTGGTGGACGCGATCCAGAGGGGCAGACCTTCGATGAGCATCGCCTTCGACGCTACCCAGGGCGTCGCTCGCGCATGGCGTCGGCGACGGCGTTGGCCAGCGGGTGGCGCTCCAGTTCTTCGAGCGAAACCGGCAAGGCCAGCGACCAGTTGGGCCACTGGTCGGTCGTTCCCGGCATGTTGGGGCGCTCCTCCACGGCCACGGCGTCGTCGAGGGTGCCCGACACGAACAGGGAGGGTGCGGTGGCGAGTGCCCGATGCACGCCGACGATGACGTCGTCGATCGCCGCGTCGGGCCGTACCCTCGCGACGCGGCTCAGTCGCTCGCGCACCTGCTGCCATCCCTCCGTGTTCGGCTCGACGCCCGCCTGGCGCTGCGCGTCCACGTCGTGCCCGCTCCAGAGGCCGGCGATCGTCGGCAGGTCGTGCGTGGTCACGGCCGCCATCGCCTGTTCCGGGAACGCCTCGGGGCCCTTCTCCTCGAACCACACGAGCCGATAGGAGAGCAGACCCCGGTCGGCGAGGGCGTCGACCACATCGGCATCGGAGGTGCCGAGGTCTTCGGCCACGACGTAGGCATCGGCGGCCACGCTCTCCCGGACGATGACGTCGAGCAGGTCGTCGAGCGGATACCGCACGTACACACCGTCCGCGGGCGACGCCCCGTCCGGCACCCAGTACAACCGGGCCAGGCCCAGGGCGTGGTCGATGCGGAGGCCGCCGGCGTAGCGCAGGCCGGCGCGCACGGTCTCGACGATGGGCCCGTAGCCGGCGCTGCGCAGCTTCCAGGGGTCGAACGGCGGCAGGCCCCAGACCTGGCCGTGGGTGTTGAACTCGTCGGGCGGGGCGCCGATCGTCATCCCCGGCGCCAGGAGGTCCTGCCATGCCCACGCGTCGGCACCGCCGGGGGAGAACCCGACAGCCAGGTCGTGCATCACCGGCACGACCGACGACGCCTGGCGCAACTGGCCGTCGACCAGCCACTGCAGCCACTCGTGGAACCGCACCCGGTCGTGACGCTCACGAACCAGGCGGCCGACTGCCGGCGAGTCGGGCCGCCGATACTCGACCGGCCAGTCCCGGAAGTCACCGCCATGCATCTCGGCCACGGTGCAGAACGTGGCCCACTCGTCGAGCGCTTGTCCCTGCTCCTCGACGTAGGCATCAAAGCCGGCATCGCCGTCGAACGACGCCCACGTCCGCTCCAGCACGTCGAACTTGAGGCGGAACACCTCATGTCTGTCGATCAGGCGTCGCTCGTTCAAGGCCCGGCCGGCACGGGCGGCCCCCTCGACGCCGACGGCGCCGGGCACGGCCTCGATGCCCAGGTAGAGCGGGCTCCGGAACCGCCGGCTGCTCGGGTAGTACGGACTCGCCTCCTGGGGCAGCACCGGCGCTGGGGCGTGCAGCGGGTTGATGAGGACGAACCCCGCCCCCTTCGAG
>CADDZP010000229.1 GCA_902812475.1 Actinomycetota bacterium
GTCGCGGACCGACCACCCCGCCGGTAGGCACTCGACGAGGTCCGGGTGGGTGAGACGAGGATCGTCTTCCGCTCCGAACGAGGCGACGACGACCGGCGGACGATGCGCTACGAGAAGCCGCCCGAGCTGACGCCGCGGGAACGGGACGTGCTGCAAGTGCTGTGCCGGCGGCCGCAGGCGGGTGACATGTTCCACGAGCCGGCCTCGACGCGTCAGATCGCGGCCGAGCTCCACGTGAGCGAGGCGGCCGTCAAGGCCCACCTCCTCAAGTTGTACGACAAGTTCGGCATCTACGGTGACGGGGAGCGGCGGCGAGCGCTTCTCGCCAACGAGGCGGTGCGACGGGGGGCGATCACCATGGCCGAGCTGGTCGACCCGCCCGGCGCCTAGGCATGGCCGAGTTCGGCAAGCTGCTCCTGGAGGCGCCCGAGGCCGGGGGCCAGGCCCAGGAGTTCGTGCTCAACAAGCCCAGCGTGACGCTGGGCCGGGCCACCACCAACGACGTCGTCATCTCCGACCCCGAAGCATCCCGCTTCCATGCCCGCATCGACTGCCGCGACGACGCGTGCACCCTCACCGATCTGGAATCGGCCAACGGCACGACCGTCGGCGGCGCCCGAGTGGAGCGGGCGCAGCTGCGCCACGGCGACGTGATCGGCCTCGGCGCCAGCACGCTGCGCTTCGAGGCGCTCACGCCGGTGCAGGAGGCGGCCGAGCCCTCGATCCGAGAGACGATCCTCGCCGTCCCGACGGCGGCCGACGAGCCTGAGCTCGAGCGTTCGCTGGCGCGCGAGACGATCGTCCAGGTCGTCCAGGACACGTCGGTACCCCGGTTGGCGGTGCGCTCCAAGGACCGCACGTGGGAGGTACCGCTCACCGACCTTCCGCTCACGATCGGCCGCGAGCCCGACTGCGGCTTGGTGATCGACGACCCCCAGGTCTCCCGGCATCACGCCCGCGTCGAGACGCGCGGCGGCGCTTACGTGGTCGTCGACGCCGGCAGCACCAACGGCACGTGGGTCGGCGGCAACCGGGTCGACGAGCACCCGCTCGAGACCGGCACCGAAATTCGGATCGGCCCGGCGACGGTCGTCTTCAAGGGCGTCATCAGCCCCCAGACGCTCACCATCTCGGCCGAGGACCTCGCCGAGCTCGCCAAGCCAGCCGAGCCGGGCAAGCGGCCGGGCCGCCTGCCGGTCGTGTTCGTGCCGGGGTTCATGGGATCGGAGATGTGGGCGGACGGTCGGCTGGTGTGGCCCAACGCCCACCTGGCCCTCGCCAACCCGGGCATCTTCCAGTGGCCGGAGAAGACGCTCGACCCCAGGTCGATCCTGCGCGAGCACGTGATCGTTCCGAACTTCATCAGCCTGTCGCGCTACAGCCGCCTGATCGACTACCTGTGCGAGGAGCTCGGCTACCGCGTGGGCGACGACCTGTTCGAGTTTGCCTACGACTGGCGACAGGACGTCCGGGAGACGGCCGCCCAGCTGGGCGACACCGTCGAGGCCTGGCGCACCGACAAGGGCCACGACGACATCGCCATCATCGGCCACAGCATGGGCTGCCTCATCACCCGCTATTACATCGAGCGCCTCGGTGGCAAGGAGCACGTCCGTCGCGTGGCGCTGGTGGGTGGGCTCAACGCCGGGTCGCCGAAGAGCTTCCAGGCCTTCCTGGCCGCCCGCGGCATCCTCGCCTTCAACTCCATCCGGGCCCGGTTCCAGCAGGTCGTGGCCAGCTTCCCGTCCGTCTACCAGTCGCTGCCCGCCCCCGACTACCAGTGCGTCGTGGACGCCAAGGGTGAGCCGATCGACTTCTACGCCGAGGACTCCTGGCTCCCCGAGGAGAAGCGTCCGTACCTGAAGGAGGCCGCCGACATGTTTGCGGAGCTGGGTACGGGCATCAGCGTGCCGGCCGTGTGCGTCTTCGGCTACGGGATGAAGACGCCGGTGCGCCTCGTCGTCGAACGCCAGGGGGCCAAGGGGTGGGAGTCTGCTCGCCTGGAGGTGGCCGAGAACGGTGACGACACGATTCCCCAGGAGAGTGCCATCGTCGAAGGCGCCGACATCCATCCCGTCCAGCAGCACCACGGCGTCCTCTACACCGACGCCGACGTCCGCATGCGCCTGCGCGTCGAACTGGTGGGGCGGTAGGGCATGAGCGAGCAGCTCGAAGCGCGACTGGCCGTCATCGAGGTCAAAGAAGGCGCTGCGCCCGGCGAGCAGGTCGTCGTCGGCCACGCCGGTGCGACCGTCGGGCGATCGCCCGACAACCACATCGTGCTGTCCCAGCCGAGCGTCTCTCGTCACCACGCCCGCTTCGACGCCACCAACGGCTCCGTGTCGGTCGTCGACCTCGGCAGCGCCAACGGCACCACCGTCAACGGTGTCGAGCTCGAGCCCCGCGTGCCCCGGGCGATGCAGCCCGGCGAGGCGGTCGGCATCGGGCCGTACACGCTGGTGGTGCACCCACCCGAGGAGGCGCCGGCCCGCCCTCCAGAGGGCCGCACGCGGCTGCGCCAGACCGTGCTCCTCGGCCAGGGGCTGCCCGCCAAGCTGATCGTGGCTACCCGAGCCGGCACCACCGAGCACACCCTCGACGATGACGTCGTCGTCGTGGGCCGCGACCAGTCGATGAGCACGCTCGTCGTCGCCGACGAGGTCGTCTCTCGGCGCCACGCCGAGTTCCGCCGCGTCCCCGACGGCTGGGTCGTCACCGACCTCGGCAGCACCAACGGCCTCATGTGCCAGGGCGCCCGTGTGAGCCAGCGTCGCTTGGTCGACGGCGACGTGCTGTGGATCACCGACACCGTGTCGCTGACCTTCCGCGCCGGTGGCGAGCCGCCCACCCAGGAGGTCTTCCGCGACCGGGTGACCCTCGACGGCCGGTCGACGCTCACCGTCGGCCGCGACGCGTCCAACGACGTCCCCCTCGACCATCCCATGGTGTCGGCCAGGCACGCGACGCTGACCCGCACCGGTCCCGAAGCTTTCTCCATCGAGGACCTGGGGTCGATGAACGGCACCTTCGTCAACGGCGAGCAACTCCAGGTCGGCACGGCCCGTCCCCTCGCGACGGGCGACGTCGTGCGCATCGGGCCCGTCACGCTGGCCTATTCGCCGCACGCCCTCGAGCCCATCGACGACTCCCGCAGCATCCAGCTCGACGCCCTCCATCTCAACCGCGTCGTGGCCAAGGGTCTGAACCTCCTGCAGGACATCTCGCTGTCGATTCAGCCCCACGAGTTCGTCGCCGTCGTCGGCACGAGCGGCGCCGGCAAGAGCACGCTGCTGGACGCGCTCAATGGGTTCCGGCCGGCGACCGAGGGCGCTGTCCTCATCAACGGCGCCGACCTGTACCGAAACCTGGACGCCTATCGCACCCAGCTCGGCTACGTGCCCCAGGACGACATCGTCCACAAGGAGCTCAACCCGTACCAGGCCCTGGACTACTCGGCCCGCCTCCGCCTGCCCGCCGACACCACTGCTGAAGAGCGCCACGGGCGCGTCGACGACGCGTTGGACACCTTGGGCCTCGCCGCCCGCCGTGACTTGCCCATCCAGAGCTTGTCGGGCGGCCAGCGCAAGCGGGTGTCGATCGGCGCCGAGCTCATCACCAGGCCGGGGCTGTTCTTCCTGGATGAAGCGACCTCGGGCCTCGACCCCGGCACCGAGACGCAGATGATGCGCCTCCTGCGCCGGCTGGCCGACCAGGGCCACACCATCCTCCTCGTCACCCACGCCACCAAGAACGTCATGCTGTGCGACCAGGTCGTCTTCCTGGCGCGGGGTGGCTACCTCGCCTACTACGGCCCGCCCGACCGGGCGCTGAGCTACTTCGGTGTGCAGGACTTCGACGAGATCTACCTGCGCCTCGACGAGGAGCTGTCGCCTGAGGAGTGGGCCGCCCGCTTCAAGCAGTCCGACCAGTACCGCAGCTACGTCGTCGACCGCCTCAACGACCGGCAGCCGCAGCCGGGCCGCGCCGAGTCCGCGAGCAGCGACGGGTCGGTATCCGCATCGGTCAGCCGTCTCGAGCCCGGCGCCAAGGTCAAGCGGGTGCCGTCGCTGCGCCAGTTCGCCACCCTCTCGGCCCGCAACCTGACGATCCTGTCCCGCGATCGACTCAGCGTGCTGTTGATGCTGGCCATCGCCCCCGCCATCGGGCTCATGGACCTGACGGTGTGGAAGAAGGCCGACTTCGCCGTGACCAACGGGCACTTCGCCAACCAGGCGAGCACCGACCTGTTCCTCGCCGTCCTCGTCGGCGTCCTCGTCGGCGCCATCGCCTTCATGCGTGAGATCGTCAAGGAGTCCGACGTGTACCGGCGCGAGCGCATGGTGACGTTGAAGATCGGGCCGTACGTGTTCAGCAAGCTGTGGGTCGGCGTGTTGCTGGCGCTCTACCAGGCCGGTGTGTTCCTGTTGACGAAGCACCTGGCCTCGGGCTGGCCCCACGGCCTCGACGGCCTGCTGTACGTGTACGTGACGTTCAGCCTGGCGACACTGGCCGGCGTCATGCTGGGCCTCTTCATCTCGGCGGTGGCCACGAACCAGAATGTGGCGCCGCTGCTGCTGATCGTGTTCCTCGTCCCCCAGTTCATGTTCGGCGGGCCACTGCTCAAGATCGGCACGGGCGGGGCGGCCAAGATCATCGGCGACATCACGATCACCAAGTGGGCCTACGGCGCCCTCCAGCACATCACGGGCGTGAACGACCAACTGGCGGCCATTCCCAAGAGCGTGCCCACGACGCAGTGGGCGGTGCTCGGCGTCATCATCGCCGTCCTCTTGGCGCTGGTGATGGCCGCCCAGCGGATGAAGGACTTCCGCTAGCGCGGCTCACGCAGGCGGGGCGGCGACGCCCTGCCTTCTCGACCTCAGCGCCATGACGCCGCCGGCCAAGGCGACGAGGTCGGCGATCAGGGCCACGACGATCGCCGCCCGCAGGTGCAACTCGATCCCGAGGACGCTGCGGAACGAGTCGATCTGGTCGTTGCTCGGCGCCAAGCCGGTGTTCTTCTGGGCGAACGAGCGCACACTCTTGCGGAAGAACGCCTTGAAGATGCTGTCCCCGCCCACGATGTCGACGAGGACGATGAGGGCCACGATGGCGGCGACGACAATTGCGACGATCGCCATGACGCGGTAGGTGCGCTCGGACTGGCTGGTCCACATCACGACAGCCGCCACGATGAGCACGATCCCTCCGATGAGGGCGACCTTGCCGTCGGTGCCCTGGGTGCCGGGCACGCTCTGGGTGAAGAGGGCGCCGCCGGTCAGCCCCCGCAGGAACGTCGGCTGAACGCTCAGGGCGTGCCACGGCAACAGGGCCGCGAGCACGACCACCAGCCCGCCGACTCCCGTCGCCAACACCGGGAGCGGTGGCCGGGGCCTTGTCTCTCGCTGCACCATGCCATCTCCTCGCCGGGCCGGCGGTGATTCTCACATCCCTGTTCCGCAGGCGCTAGTGGGGCTGTACGGTTTGGCGGGGCGAGCCACGAGGGGGGAGATGGCCGACAGCTCCTGGGACAGCGGGGGCCACGCGCACCGTGTCGTGGAGGGCCTGGTGCGTGACTTCGGGCCACAGGTGCTCTCCAACGCGCCGCTGCTTCGGAACCTCTTGGGCGACAAGCTGCCGACGGCGCCGAAGGAGACCAGCCTGCTCGTGGCCGCCGCCGAGGCGGGCATGGCGCCACTCCTCCGAGACCTGCTCGGCCAGCAGCTCCCGACCGACGCCGCCATCCGGGAGGCCGCCGTCGCCCTCGAGGAGCGACGCGGGTACGACCTGACCGCGTGCACGTGGGTCGTGAGCGAGTTCGCCCGAGCCATGGGCCACGACGTGGCGACGGCCGCCGACACGGTGCCGGGCCCCGTCTCCGGCAACGGCGCGGTCGGCGCTACACGCCAGGTGCCGGTTCCTCCGCCGATCGGCACGGGACGGGGCATCCCGTCGCCCGCGCCGCCGCCGTCGCCTC
>CADDZP010000230.1 GCA_902812475.1 Actinomycetota bacterium
CCTTGTAGGGCGTGACCGTCGCGGTGGCGGTGCCCCCGTTGAAGCTCAGGGCCGAGTAGGTGGCAGCACAGGGCGGGGTGGCGCAGCCCGTCGGTGCGGTGCCGAGGGTGCCCGTGAGGGCTGGCGCCGTCGTCGGCGCGTAGTCGGTCTTGGTGTTGCCGCCCACGTCGATGGCCGTCACCGTGACATCGAAGGCCTGGCCGGCCACCGGTGGGTGATCGGCAGCGGAGACCTTGAAGGAGGCCAAGGCGCCGGGTGCCACGTGGGTGGCGTCCGACGTGGCCGTCAGCGGCGGGGTTGCGCCGTCGGTGGCGGTGAGGGTCTGGTCGCCGGTGGTCTTGTAGGTCAGTGCGCCGGAGAAGGCGTGGGTGCCGGCGTCGGTGGGCGTGAACAAGTACTTGTCCGGAACGGTGGCGTGGGCGTCGGAGGAGCTGAACGTCACCGTGCCGCCATAGCCGGTCGCCGTGTTGGAGAAGGCGTCGACGGCGGTGACCGTGGCGTCGACGGGGGTGCCGACCGTCGCCGACGACGGCGTGGTGACCACGAGCTTCGCCGCAGCAGCGGGCGCCACGTCGAAGGGATCGCCGCTCGACTTCACCCCGGCGCCGGAGTCGGCGACGGTGAGGGTCTGGGCCGTCTCGGCCTTGTAGGGCGTGACCGTCGCGGTGGCGGTGCCCCCGTTGAAGCTCAGGGCCGAGTAGGTGGCAGCACAGGGCGGGGTGGCGCAGCCCGTCGGTGCGGTGCCGAGGGTGCCCGTGAGGGCTGGCGCTGTCGTCGGCGCGTAGTCGGTCTTGGTGTTGTTCAGTGCGTCTACGGCGGTGATCGTGACGCTGAAGGGCTGGCCGGCCACCGGCGCGTGATCAGGACCGGAGATCGTGAACGACGCCAAGGGGCCGGCCGCGACGTGGAGCACGGCGGGCGTGATCGTCGAGGCGCCGGGCACCGCCGCCGTGACCTGATGGTCGCCCGCGGTGTTCACCACGCACTGGTCGAGCGGGCAGGCCGTTGTTCCGTCGACAGTGACGGTCGCATCGGTGCGAGGACCGAGATCGTTGTTGTAATGGTCGCTGGCGCGCACGGTGTACGCCTGGGGCGTGCCGGCCGTGACCGTCGCCTCCGGCGGGATCAGCACCAGATGGTCCAGGGGACCGGCGAGAACGGTGAGACTCGTCGATCCCGTGAGCGCGCCTGCCGTCGCCGTGACCGTGTGAGGCCCGGCCGTGGTCGGCGCGCACACGTTGGCCGCACAGTCCGTGCCGTCGACGGTGTAGGACGCGGAGGCGACTGGACCCGTGTCGTTGCCCGAGGCGTCGGCGGCGGTGGCGGCGTAGCTCTGGCTCTGACCGGCGGTGATGGTGGCGTCGCCGGGCGAGAGCACGAGGCTCGTCGCCGGGCCCGCCACCACACTCACCGGTGCGCCCGCCCCCGACAGCGCCGAAATACCGGTGTCAGTCGCCGTCAGGGTCTGAGAACCGGCGGTCTTGAACGTCACCGAGAAATCGTGGGTCCCCGCGTCGCCCGAGCCGTAGGGGTAGTCGGCGCCAAGATCGGCCTTGGCATCACTCGAGGACAGGTGGATGGTGCCGCCGTAGGTGGCGGCGGGGTTGCCGTAATGATCGGTCAACGAAACGGACGCGGTGACCGGGGAACCTGCGGTAGCAGTCGCCGGGACCGCCACCGACACGTGCGAGGCGATGCTCGGGGCGACGTCGAAGGGTGCTCCGGTCGAGGACACGGCCCCGTCGGTGACCATCAGGGTCCGGCCGGCCTCTGCCTTGTAGGGGGTGACGGTCACCGTGGCGACGCCGTTGGTGAACATCAGCTTCGGATAGGAGACCGCGCAGGGAGCGTCGGCGCCTCCGCTGTCGCAGCCCGTTGCGGACCCTCCGAGATCACCCGAGAGCACGGCGCTGCCGGCATAGTCGGTCTTGGCGGCTGTTCCAGCGTTGGCGGTGATCGTGACAGTGAACGGCGCTCCCGCCACCGCCTGGTGGTCCGACGGCGAGATCACGAAGCCCGTCAGTGGGCCTGGCCCCGGCGCGTTGACCTGCTCGGCTAGGGCTGCGGAATCCGATGGCGAGTAATTCACATCGCCGCCGTATTTGGCAACGATCTGATGGGTGCCGGCCGACAGATCGCTCGCGGACAGCGTTGCCTTTCCGCCGGCGAGTTGCTGCACACCGATTGGAACAGCGCCGTCGTAGAACTGCACCGATCCGCTGGGTATCCCGGTGGCCGGAGCAACGGGTTCCACCGTCGCTGTGAAGGTCAGGATCTGGCCCACGTCGCCAGGGTTGTGGTCGGCCGTGACACCGACGGTCGTCGCCGCCATCCCGACGGACACCACTGTTGAAGGCGCGGTGCTCGGGGCGAACCGCGCCCCGTCGCCGGAATAGGAGGCGGTGACGGTGCGGTTGCCCAAGGCGAGCGGCGAGGCGCCCCCCGGGCCGCCAGCCGTCAGGGTGGCGGTGCCGTCGGGACCCACAACGGCGGAGCCGATCGGCCCGAGGTCGCCATCGGAGAACTGCACGAACCCGCCCTGGGGCGTCCCGCCGGAGGAATCTACAGCCGACACGGTCGCTTTGAGAGTGACGGGTTGGCCGAAGACCGGGTTCGACGGCGAGGCGTCGAGGGCAGTCTGGGTGCCCTGTTGGCCGCTGATGGGGTTCACGACGGTGAGGACCGATGCGTCAGAGGGCAAGAAGTTCGCGTCACCGCCATAGGACACGCCGACCGGCGCGACGCCCGGGGACGTGGGCACGAAGCTCGTCTGGACCGCGCCGGAGCAGACGGTCGAACACAGGCCCGGACGGACGGATTGCGTCGCCGTGGCGCCGCCCAAGGCCGTGGGATCGACGGTCACGGTGCCGCCCATCCTGATGACCGACCGGTCAACGTCGGAGACGACCGTCGCCTCAATGAACAAGGGTCCGCCGACGCTGCCCGGGTTGGGATTGACCGAGAGGACCACCCTCGACGGGGCTCGGGTCACGTCGACGGCAGTTTCGCCCGAGCTCGAGCCGTTGAAGTTCTGGCGCCCGTTCGGAGTGTCCGGGTAGAACGTGGCCGACACCGCGTAACCGCTGGCGGCCACCCGATGGATGTCGAAGATGTTCTGGTCGCCAGGCGTGATGGTGGTCGACGCGGTGCCACCCACGACTGGAGCGGACGCGCCGCCGACATAGGGGTCGCCCGGCACCGTCGACCGATAGGTGAAGTCGACCCTGCCGACAGCCGTCCCGGACCCTGGGGCGAGCGTCGAGACCTTCGCTGAAACCGCGATGGGCTCGCCGAGCGCCGCCGTGGCCTTGGCCACGGTGAGGGCCGTGGCCGTGTCGGCCGGGGTGACCGTCACGTTCGCGACCCCCGAGCGGCCCGCCACGTATGTCGGATCGCCGGAGTAGTCGGCTACGAAGCTCCGCACCGAGTTGTCGGTGTGGTAGGAGTCGATGAACGCGTCCTTCGGCACCGAGAACGTGGCCACGCCGTTGACGACTGGGACAGGACCCCCCAGCGCGTCGAGGTCCGGCGCCTCGGGGAACCCAATCCTGAACTGCATCGTCCCGCCCGGCACGGCCGTCAAGCCCGGGCCGGGGACGACGGTGGCCGTGATGGTGAGGGCCTGGCCGTAGACGACGGCGGGAGCGCTGGTCGTGAGCTTCACCGTCGTGGGCTGGCGCACGTCGTAGCTCCGGCTGGCGGCCGTGACCGCCCCCGCCGTATCAGAGACCGTCAGGGTCTGGGTGCCGGTCTTGTGAAAGATGACGTTGGGGATGTAGGCCCCGTTGTCAGCGGCGGTAAAGGTGTGATCCGGGGGTAGCTCGGCCGTCGCGTCAGAAGAGACGTAGTGGACAGTGCCCCGGTACGCGGGTACCACGTTGGCGAAGCGGTCCCTGGGGTTGACGGTCGAAGGCGTTGGTGTCCCGACTGCCACTTGGGGGGCGCCTCCGATGCTCAGGGCGACGGGCACGTCAGCCGCCACCGCGAAGGCTCCAGAGGTAGCCGTGGCCGCGCCATCGGTCACAGTCACATGCCGGTCCGATTCGGCCACGTAGGCGGTGAAGGTCAGCGTGGCCACACCGCCCGAGAACGAGGCGAGCGAGTACCCCGGCGCGCAGGGCTGTGACCCGCCCTGCCCACAGCCAACCGGCGAGCGCGAGAGGTCGCCCGAGACGACCGGCGTCCCGACGTAGTCGGTCTTCGGGTTGCCGTCTCGGTCATATGCCGTGACGTTCACGGTCCCGGGCGCTCCCGCGATCTGGCCGCCAATTGGGTCGAAACCGAAGTGGTCAAGGCGGGGCGTGGCCACTGCCACGTTGTTAGAGGTCCCGGCAATGGCCGGAGCCGCCGTGTCCGTGACGGTAACCCACTGGGTCCCGGGTGTGTAGAACTTCAGGGCACCCGAGAACGAGTGCGCACCGGCGTCGGTCTGCGTGAACGGGTAGTCCGCGGGCAGAACCGCCTTGGTATCCGGAGAGGTGAAGTGCACGGTCCCCATGTACGCGGTCGCCGTGTTCGAGAACGGATCATGGGCAGTGACGGACAGGTCGAGCGGGTCGGCTGCTGCTGCACTGACCGGCGCCGTCACCACGAACGACGACGCGCCAGCCGGCAGCACGGAGAACGAGGGGCTTGTGCCCGTGGAGGTGCCGTCGGCAACCGAGAACGTCCGCCCCGCCTGCGCCGTGTAGCCCGTGATCGTGGCGGTCGCGACGCCATTGTTGAAAGAGCTCAACGAAAATGCAGGATCGCACGGGTGGCCACATCCGGTCGGAGACGTGGTCATCGTCGAGTTGAACTTTGGCTTCCCGCCATAGCTCGTAATGGTGTTGTTCCCGCTGTCAAGCGCGGTCACCGTCGCTGTAAACGGCTGACCTGCGACAGGCTGTGTCGACAGCGCCGAGACCGAAAAGTGGGTCAGGGCACCCGGAACGACAGAGAACCCCGCGTCGCCATACGAGATCTTGTAACTGGCGTTCGACAGCCCAGTACAGCCACTGATGGTGTTGGCATACGAGCCCACGGCGGCTGTGACCGGTACCGAGCTGTTGCAGCCAGCGAGCGTGCCCGCAAGGGCGTCAGGAGTGTCGCCGTTGACGAGGCCGACGTAATCAGCGACTGAAAACGTTCTCTCGGCCCCAGTGGCGCCGTACGGCTGAGAGCCATGGACAACGATCGCCACGGCGGCCGGCGTCACCGTGTAGGCGCCAGGCCGATAATTGAAGCTGAACACGTAGTCATCTGCGTCGGGGCCGTCGGATGACAAGCCGAAGCAGTACCCATCCACGATCGGGTACGCGCCTACCCCAACCGTAAGGGGGGGTTCGTAAGCCAATCCCTCTACTGCGACGAAGCGGCATTTAACCGTGCCTGCAAATGTGACCCCCTCCGGTGCCGTCGCCGTATACGCGAAAGTCGCGTGGTCCGCCCCATAGGTCTGCGACCCTGTCACCATCACGTCGACGGGTGTCGGCGCGATAAAGGTGTCGGTATCGGTCGCGGTGTTGTTCGTAGTGTCAAGGTCTGGGAGCCCCGCCGGAGGCGTGACCGTCGCAGTAATAGACAACGAGTCGCCGACTAAGCCTTCGGGCATCGCTGTGGCCGTATACGTGATGCTCGAACCCGCTGGCATGGTCACCACATCTGCAAATTCACCGTCACCCTGACCCACTTCGACGTCAACCGATGCCCTAAAGCCGGTCGCACCGCCTGTCGCCGTCGCGGTGATGTGGGGTATGAAGCTTCGGGGGAACGACGCCGTCACCGTCGCGTCCGTAGCCGAGCCCGGCCCAGCATTCGTCACCGTGATCGCGTAGGAGTGCTCGACGTCTGCGGCGACATGGGTCCTCCCGTCGATGACTTTGACTTGTAGATCGGCCTCTGGGACGTACGTGACCGTGACGCGGCCGTGTCCTACGTTCACGCCGTTCTCGTTCACCGTGGACGTCCCCGTGACCACTTTCGTCGTGTC
>CADDZP010000231.1 GCA_902812475.1 Actinomycetota bacterium
GTCTGGCGCTCGGCGTGCCGCTCAAGCCGTTGGCGCTGGCCCGTTCGGGCGTCGTGAGTGCCGCCGGGCTGGCGCGCGCCGGCCTCGACGTCGTGCTGCCCCAGAGCCGCCTGCAGGCGGATCCGTCCGTCGCCCAGGTCGTCGGGGCCAGGCTGGGCCGAGAGGTGCTGGAGCGCCTCGTCGACCCCCTCATCGGCGGCATCAACGCCGGCCGTTCCGACCGCCTCAGCCTGGCCGCCGTCGCTCCCGAGCTTTCCATGGCCAGCCGCCTGCACCGCTCGTTGATCCTCGGGCTGCGGGCGGAGCGCCGGAGCACGCCACCGTCGGATGCGCCCCTGTTCCTCGGTCTCCGCGGCGGCATGGACCGGCTGACGTCGGCGCTGGCCAAGGCCGTGGACGTCTCGACGTCGACGGCGGCCGGCGCCGTCACCCGCTCGGAGAACGGCCGCCTGGCGATCGCCGCGCGCGACGGCGGCCCACGGGACGCCGACGCAGTCGTCATCGCCGCACCGGCGGCGGTCGCCGCCGGTCTGCTGCGCGGGTCGAGCGCCAAGGCCGCCGAGGCGCTGGACCGGGTCCGCTACGCGTCAGTCGCCGTCGCCACCCTGGGGTACCGGCCGGCCGACGTCGCCCACCCCCTTGACGGCAGCGGGTTCCTCGTACCCCGCGTCGACGGGCACCTGCTGACGGCGTGCACCTGGTTCAGCTCCAAGTGGCCCCAGCTGCGGCCCGGCGGCCTGGTGCTGCTGCGCTGTTCGGCGGGACGCGACGGCGACGAGCGCACCGGCGGCTTGGACGACGACGAACTCGTGGCCCGGCTGCACAGCGAGGCGGCGGAGGCGCTCGGCCTGCGCGCCATGCCGGTGGAGTCAGTCGTCACCCGATGGCCGAGCGCCTTCCCTCAGTACGACGTCGGCCACCTGGGCCGCGTCGACGCCGCCGAACGCGCCCTGGCGCGAGAACTCCCCGGGGTGCACCTGGTCGGCGCGTCCTACCGGGGAGTTGGCATCGCGTCGTGCGTGCGCCAGGCCAAGCAGACGGCCGAACGTATCGCCCAATCGCTCACCTCTTCCCGGTGAGCGGTAAGAGGTGAGCGAAAGCAACTATGCGACGATTTCGCGTCGTCTCGAGTAGCCGAAGCGCCGGTCGCCGGTGAAGAACGTCGGGGAGATGGCCGCGGCCAACAGGCTCACGCCCCCGGCGATGATGAAGCCCCATCCGGTGGCGTCCTGGGCCCGCAGGTCGCTCGGCGAGATCAGCACCGCGATCCCGAACGCCAGCGCCAGGATGCCGAGGAACGTCATCAGCCCCCGAGCGGCACCGGGGATGACGCCTGCGCCGATCATCAGCAGCCCGAAGACGATCTCACCGATGGCGAGCCACGCCGTGTGCTGCCAGAGCGGGCCGTTGGTGCGCACCACGTCCATTTGATGGGCGTGGACGCCGGTCTTGGTGAGGGCGATGGCACCGATGACCACCGCGATGATGCCGATCACCAAGGCGATCAGCTGGGCCGGGCTCCACGGCGGGCGCTCGACTGCAGTGCGGCGGGACGCCACTTCGTCCTCGGCCAGTGCTCGGTCGTCGACCCTGTCGGCGACGACCCTTCTCCTACCGAACATGGTTGGTCCTCCTGTCTGCCTACAAGTTCGTGTCCCCCAGTCACAAGGGCGCAAAACATGGGTAGAAAAGGGACATGAGCGGAACGCGCGCGGTTCCCATCGGCGACGAGCGGATCTCGGGCAAGGACCAGACCGCGGTCGCTTCTCCCTACGACGGGAAGGAGCTGGCGAGCGTCCCCGCGCTCGAGCCCGCCGACGTCGACCGGGCCGTCGCCGCCGCCAAAAGGGCGCTCGCCACCAACCCGCTCCCGCCGTGGCGGCGGGCCGAGATTCTCGACACCGCGGCCGCGTTCCTGAGGGAGCGGGCAGACGACTTCGCCCGGACCATCGCCGCCGAGGCGGCCAAGCCCGTCAAGACGGCGCGTGTCGAAGCCGAGCGGGCGGTGAGCACGTTCACCTTCGCCGCGACCGAGGCGCGCAAGCTCGCCGGTGAGATGGTGCCCATCGACGCCAGCGAGGTGGGCGACGGCAAGCTCGCCTTCACACTGGCGCTGCCCCTCGGCGTCATCGGTGCCATCTCGCCGTTCAACTTCCCGTTGAACCTGGTCGCCCACAAGGTGGCACCGGCCATCGCCGCCGGCTGCCCCGTCGTGCTCAAGCCCGCCACCCAGACGCCGCTGTCGGCCATCCAGCTGGCCGACCTGTTGCTCGACGAGTGCGGCCTGCCCGCCGGGTACCTGAACGTGGTCACGGGCAGCGGAGGCACCGTCGGCAACGCCATCGTCGAGCACCCCGACATCGCCATGCTGACGTTCACAGGCTCGGGGAAGGTGGGCTGGGAGATCAAGGAGAAGGCTGGGCGCAAGAAAGTCGGGTTGGAGCTCGGCAACAACGCCCCGATCATCCTCGAGCCCGACGGGGACTGGGACCGGGCGGCCCGCCAGATCTCCGTCGCCGGCTTCAGCCACGCCGGCCAGTCCTGCATCTCAGTGCAGCGCGTCTACGTGCACGAGGAGATCGCCGATCGCTTCTGCGACTCGCTCGCCAAGCTGGTCGGCGACCTCGTCGTCGGCGACCCCATGGACGAGAACACCGACGTGTCAGCCCTGATCACGCCCGACGACTGCACGCGGGTCAAGGAGTGGATCGACGAGGCGGTGTCAGCCGGGGCCAAGGTCACCGTCGGCGGACAGGTCACTGACGGCCTCCTCGAGCCGACCGTGCTGCGCGACGTGACAAGCGATATGCGGGTCATGCGCGAAGAGGTCTTCGGCCCGGTGGTCGGCGTGCAGACGTACCGGGCGCTCGACGACGCCCTCGCCCTCGCCAACGAGACCGACTACGGCCTGCAGGCGGCCATCTTCACCGCCAGCCTCGACAAGGCGTTGCAAGCGGCCCGCACCCTCGAGTTCGGCGGCGTCCTCGTCAACGAGATGCCGACCTGGCGGGCGGACCAGATGCCGTACGGCGGCGTCAAGGCCAGCGGCAACACCAAGGAGGGACCGCCCTACTCGGTGCACGAGATGACGGAGTTCCGCCTCGTGGTCATGCAGCCGAGCTGACCGTTTGGCCGATCCCTTTCCCAAGCGGCTGGTGCCCATGGCGGCGACGCTCGCCAAGGGTCTTCCCGAGCCCGACGACGCCTACGCCTACGAGTTCAAGTGGGACGGCGTGCGAGGCCTGGCCTACGTGCGGGACGGTGAGGTCTGCGTCGAGAGCCGCAACCTCCTCGACGTGACGGGGCAGTACCCGGAGCTGGTCGACCTCGGCGAGAAGCTCGCCGGCCGCACGGCCGTGCTCGACGGCGAGATCGTCGCCCTCGACAGCCGGGGCCGGCCCAGCTTCCAGCGCCTGCAGTCACGGATGCACGTCGGTTCGGCGGCCGCAGTGCGACGGCGCATGGCCGATGTCCCCGTCGCCTACATGGTGTTCGACGTCCTCTACCTCGACGGGCACCTGGTGACGAAGCTGCCCTACACCGAGCGCCGCCAGCTGCTGGAGGGCCTGCCCATCGCCGGGCCGCACGTGCAGATCCCGCCGACGACGATCGGCCACGGGAAGGCCGTCTTCGAGGCCAGCCGGAACAACGAGCTCGAGGGCGTGATGGCCAAGCGCACCGACAGCGTCTACGAGGTCGGCAAGCGCTCGCGGAGCTGGCTCAAGGTCAAGCTGCACCGACGTCAGGAATTCGTCATCGGCGGGTGGACCACAGGCGAGGGCCGGCGGGCGGGCACCATCGGCGCTCTGCTCCTCGGCTACTACGACGACGGCAAGTTCACCTACGCCGGCCACGTGGGCACGGGCTTCACCGACCGCCTGCTCGAAGAGCTGCGCAAGGAGATGGCGCCGCTGGTGCGGACCGACAGCCCCTTCGACACCCCGACGCCCCGCCTCAAGAACCCGACGTTCGTCGAACCCAAGCTGGTCGCCGAGGTCGAGTTCAGCGAGTGGACGAGGGACGGCACCCTCCGCCAGCCGTCCTTCAAGGGGTTGCGCGAGGACAAGGACCCCCGCAAGGTCGTGCGGGAGGTACCGATCGGATAAACGCGATCATGGAGCATGCCTAGATCCATCTGGGGCGGAGCCATCAGCTTCGGCCTGGTGAACGTGCCCGTGAAGCTGGTCTCCGCCGTCTCGCCCAAGGACGTGCGCTTCCACCAGCTCGACGCCAAGTCGAACTCCCGCATCCGCCAGAAGCGGGTGTCGGCCGAGACCGGCGAGGAAGTGGCCTTCGACGACATCGTCAAGGGCTACGAGATCGCGCCGGACCAGTACGTCACGATCACGCCCGAGGAGCTCGAGACGCTCGACCCGAAGGCCACGAAGTCCATCGACATCGAGGACTTCGTCGACCTCGACCAGATCGACCCCGTGTACTACGAGCGGTCGTACTACCTCGTCCCCGACGCGGGCGGGGCCAAGGCCTACGCCCTTCTCGTGCAGGCCATGAAGGAGTCGGGGATGGTCGCCATCGCCCGCATGGTCCTCAGGACGAAGCAGTACCTGGTCGCCCTGCGGGCCGTCGGTGACGTGCTCGTCGTCGAGACCCTCTACTTCAACGACGAGGTCGTCGATCCCGACGAGCTGGACGGCGTGCCCCACGACGTCGACGTCAGCGACCGGGAGCTGAAGATCGCCCGCCAGCTCATCGAGTCCCTCGCCACCGAGTTCGAGCCCGAGCGCTACCGCGACGAGTACCGCGAGCGGGTCCTCGAGCTCATCGAGAAGAAGGCCGAGGGCCAGGAGATCGTGCTGCAGCCCCAGACCGAGGAGCCGGCCCAGGTCGTCGACCTCATGGCGGCTCTCGAGGCCAGCCTGGCCGCCGTCAAAGACGCCAAGGACGAGGCGAAGCCGGCCAAGGGCAGCAAGAAGAAGTAGTAAGACCGCCTGGTGCCCGATCCTCACGTCGAGATCGAGGGCAAGCGCCTCAAGCTCTCGAACCTCGACAAGGTCTTCTATCCCGAGACCGGCTTCACCAAGGGCCAGGTCATCGACTACTACACGCGCATCTCCGCCGCCCTGCTGCCCCACTTGCGCAAGCGGCCGCTCACGTTGAAGCGCTATCCCAACGGCGTCGACGAGAAGTTCTTCTACGAGAAGCGCTGCCCGTCGCACCGGCCCGAGTGGGTGGCGACGGCACCCGTCGAGAGCGACCGGGCCGGGGGCGTCGTGGACTACTGCGTCTGCAACGACCTGCCCACGCTCGTCTGGGTGGCCAACATGGCGTCGATCGAGCTGCATCCGTCGCTGTCGCACGCCCCGAAGATCGAGCAGCCGACGTGCATCGCCTTCGACCTCGACCCGGGCCCGCCGGCGGGCATCATCGAGTGCGCGCGGGTCGGCCTGTGGCTCCGGGATGTGCTCGACCGGCTCGGGCTCCAGAGCTTCCCGAAGACCTCCGGTTCGAAGGGCATGCAGGTGTACGTGCCGCTGAACACACCGGTCACCTATGAGGGCACCAAGGGGTTCTCGCACGCGCTGGCCCGGCTCCTCGAGAAGCAGCACCCCAAGGAAGTCGTCTCGGTGATGACCAAGGAGCTGCGCACCGGCAAGGTCTTCATCGACTGGAGTCAGAACGACGAGCACAAGACGACCGTCAGCGTGTACTCGCTGCGGGCGCGCGAGCGTCCGACGGCTTCGACGCCGATCCAGTGGGAAGAGGTCGAGAAGGCGCTGAAGAAGGAAGACGCCGATCTCCTGCGCTTCGAAGCCGCCACCGTCATCGACAGGGTCGAGACCGACGGCGACCTCTTCGCCCCGGTCCAAACGCTGAAGCAGAAGCTGCCGAAGCTGTGACGGAGGCCGACGAGGCCGACGAGGTGTCCGCCCCTCTGCGTTCTTGGCGCAGAAATGTGCGCCAAGCGCAC
>CADDZP010000232.1 GCA_902812475.1 Actinomycetota bacterium
CGACTTCGTCGGCGGCGGTGAGCAGCTCGTACTCGCCGATCTCCTTGAGGTACTGCCGCACCAAATCCTCCACGAGGTCGGTGTCGCGGCGACCCGCCATTCGCTCACCCCCGGTAGGTTCGTCTCGGTGGAAGACGGTAGTGGCCCCAGACCCGCGATCGTTGTATCCGCCTGCCTGCTCGGCGTGCGCTGCAACCACCGGGGCGGCGCCAGCCCGTCCGAGAAGGCGATGCGCCTGCGTGAAGAGTTCCGTGTCATCGCCGTGTGCCCCGAGACGGTCGGCGGCCTGCCCACGCCCCGACCGGCGGCGCAGCGCAATGCCGACGGGCGCGTCATCGCCGAAGATGGCAGCGACGTCACCCTTGCCTACCGCCGCGGTGCGGACGCGACCGTCGAGCTGGCCCGAGTGAGCGGCGCCCGACAGGCGGTGCTCAAGGCTCGCTCGCCCTCGTGCGGCTGCCACCAGATCTACAGCGGCGAGAGCCTGGTCGACGGCGAAGGGATTACCGCCGAGGCGCTGCGGCGTGCCGGCGTCGAGTGCATGTCGGAGGAGGACCTTGGCTGACGCGCGTCCGTATGGCTCGTGGCCGTCGCCCATCACGGCCCGCTCGCTCGTCGAACAAGCGGTGTCGCTGGGCCAAGTCGAGGTCGACGGGGAGCGCGTGTACTGGCTGGAGGGGCGTCCCAGCGAAGGGGGCCGCCAGGTCGTCGTGTCGTGGGCGCCGGGGAGCGAGCACCGCGACGTACTGACTGCGCCGTGGACGGCGCGCACCACCGTGCACGAGTACGGCGGCGGCGCCTACTTCGTCGATGGCGACACGGTGTTCTTCTCGCACTTCGCCGACCAGCGGTTGTACCGCCTCGATCCGGGCGGGGAGCCTCGCCCGCTGACGCCCGAGCCACCCGTGCCGATGGCGTATCGCTACGCCGACGGGCGGGTCAGCCCCGATGGTCGGAGGATCGCGTGTGTGCGCGAGCGCCACGTCGACGGGGTGGTGATCAACGATGTCGTCGCCATCGACGCCGACGGGGTCGGTGAACCGAGCGTTCTCGTCGACGGTGCCGACTTCTTCTCCGCGCCCCGCTTCAGCCCGGACGGGCGGCGGATCGCGTGGCTGTGCTGGTGCCATCCGCACATGCCTTGGGACGGCACGGAGCTGTGGATGGCCGAGGTCGACGACGGCGGCCTGGCGGGGGCCGAGCGCGTCGCCGGCGGTCCGGAGGAGTCCATCTCCCAACCGCGCTGGAGTCCCGGCGGGGTGCTCCACTGGATCTCGGACCGCACCGGCTGGTGGAACCTCTATTCGCTCGGCGACGGTGACGGTGAGGCCAGGCCGCTGGCACCCATGGAGGCCGAGTTCTCGGGACCGGACTGGGTGTTCGGCCAGTCGACGTACTCGTTCCTGGGCGACGGCCGCATCGTCGTGAGCTGGTCTCACCAGGCGCTCACCAGCATCGGCGTGCTCGACCCCCGTTCGGCGCAGCTCACCCGCTGGAACGTGCCGTACACCGTCATTGGGTCGCTGCACGGGTACGGCGACGGTGCGGTTGCCGTCGCGGCGTCGGCGACCGAGGAGCCGGCGGTTGTGCGCTTCGACGGTGACGGCCGGGTGGCCGACGTCCTCCGGCGCAGCCGGCCGACGGCCGTCGACCCCGGCTACATCTCGGCGGCCAAGCCCATCGAGTTCGCCACCGAGAACGGGCAGACGGCGTACGCCCTGTGGTACGAGCCGGCCAACAAGGACGTGCAGGCTCCGTCCGACGAGCGACCTCCGCTGATCGTCATGAGCCACGGAGGGCCGACCGCGTCGGCCTCGGCTGCGCTCAGCCTGTCGACGCAGTTCTGGACCAGCCGGGGGTTCGCGGTCGTCGACGTCAACTATGGCGGCAGCACCGGCTACGGCCGCGCCTACCGTCAACGGCTGCAGGGCCAGTGGGGGATCGTCGACGTCGACGACTGCATCAACGCCGCCCGCCACCTGGTGGCCGAGGGCCTTGTCGACGAGAGACGACTGGCGATCCGCGGTGGTAGCGCGGGCGGCTACACGACGCTGTGCGTGCTCACCTTCCGCGACCAGTTCTCGGCCGGTGCCAGCTACTTCGGCGTGGCCGACGCCGAGGCGCTGGCCAAGGAGACGCACAAGTTCGAGTCCCGCTACCTCGACGGGCTCATCGGTCCGTATCCCGAGGCCAAGGACGTGTACTACGAGCGCTCGCCGATCCACTTCGCCGACCAGCTGTCGGCACCGCTCATCCTGTTCCAGGGTCTCGAGGACAAGGTGGTGCCGCCCGAGCAGGCCGAGGTGATGGTGGAGGCCCTGCGCATGCGGGGGCTGCCGTTTGCGTACGTGGCCTTCGAGGGCGAGCAGCACGGCTTCCGCAAAGCCGAGACCATCGTGCGGGCGGTGGAGGCCGAGCTGTGGTTCTACGGACGAGTGTTGGGTTTCGAGCCGGCGGACCAGGTCGAGCCCGTCCCGGCCGAGAACCTGCCTGCATGACGGAGTGCCGGCCCGGGTAAAGGTGCCTGCCAAGACAAGGAGAGACCGTGATTCTGCTGATCATCTGGATCATCGTCGCCGGGTTGGTGATCGGGGCGCTCGGGCGCCTGGTCATCCCCGGTCCCAACCCGATGAGCATCCCCATGACCATCCTGGTCGGGATCGGTGGCTCGATCCTCGGCGGCGTGATCGGTCGTGTGCTGTTCGGCCGCCCGGGAGGCATCATCCTCGCCATCCTGTGCAGCGCGCTGATCGTGTGGCTGATCGGACGCAGCCAAGCGCGCCGCCGCCCTGTGCTGTAGCGATTGTTCGTCTTCTTCTCGAACCGCCTGGGCTGTCTCGGCTCGCTGGTCGTCTCACTCGTCGCCACCCTGCTGCTGCTGGCGCTGCTGCGCGTGATCTGACAGCGCCGCACGACGGCCACCTGGCCCTACGCTGTTGCCCGTCGGGCGCTTAGCTCAGCTGGCGAGAGCGCTGCCCTTACAAGGCAGAGGTCGGGGGTTCGAGTCCCTCAGCGCCCACTCCGCAGCGGCGCTCGTCGTTCGCCGCCTCCATTCTCCCGCGGGAGAATTTCTCCACGGCTGCTCCGGAACAGCGTGTGTATCTGACCGCTCCTTGGAGCAGCACGAGGCTCAGTCGGCGCCCAGCTGGCGCTCCAGTCGTCCGATCGGGATACAGCCAGACCTCGACGATCACGGTGTGTCCCAGTGAGCGTCCAGTGGTGAACGACCGTGTCGCCCTCGCAGATGCGCTCATGCGCAGTTGCCTTGTAGTCAGGGAACGCGACGAAGAGCGACTCGATGGAGGCCCGGTATTCGTCGACGCCGTACAAGACCTCGTCACCGGGGAGGTGCACGACGGCGTCGGAGCGTACGGGTGGGTCACACAGCACCCGCCTTTGTGGACGTTTCTCGCCCCAGGGGCCAGGAAATGTCCAAGAACCCCGGCGGAGCGTTTTCCCAGTCGACACAGTCCATGTTCCGGGGAGGCGCTCCTTGCTACTTCTTGGCTTGGTTGAGGGTCACGGCGGCCCGGATGAGCGTCTTGAAGGCGCCGGCGTCGAGCTTCTCGCCCTCGTGGATATCGATCGCACGCCGCGTGTTGCCCTCGAGACTCGAGTTGAAGAGCTTCTTCGGGTCGGGCAGCGAGGCGCCCTTGGCGAACGTCAGCTTGACGGCCGACTTGTAGACCTCGCCGGTGCAGATGATCCCGTCGTGTGACCACACCGCGACCCCGGGGCTCGTCGCCTTCCGCCACTTGATCTCCTCGACGACGTCGGGGTCTGCGGACTTGATGAGCTCACGGACCTTGCCCAACGTCTCCCCGCGCCAATCGCCGAGCTGGGCGATGCGCTGGTCGATCTCTCTGGATGCCGACTGCTTCTCCATGCCGTCCTCATAACACACCGTCATGGGCAGCCGCGAAAGAGCCCGGGGCCGAGACCCCGGGCTCCCTGCGTTCGCTCCCTGCTGTGGACTCAGCGCACGACGGCGTTGCCTGCTCGACCCGAACGGGCGGTGGCGTTGTTGCCGCCGTTGCCGCCGTTGCCCCCCGTGGCGTGCACGCTCACGGCGTTGGCGGCGTCGCCCGTGCTGCCCGAAGCGGCGTTCGACGACGACTGGGCGCCCGAGTTGGCGTTCGAGACCGCAGCGCCGACCGCGTTGGCGTTGCCGGTGCTGCCCGAGTTCCCACTGGCTCCCGAACGGACCGGGGCGTTGACGGTCGCCCTGCCCTTGATGGCGGTGTTGACGGCACTCACGCTCGAGTGGACGTCGCCCGTGCGGCCGGTGCTGCCCGAGTTGCCCGAGATGGCGACGGGGCTGGACACCGACGTCGACGAGCCCGCCCCCGTGTTGCCGGTGTTGGTCGCCGACGACTGGGCCACAACGGCGCCCGAGTTACCGCTCGCCGCCACCGGAGACACGTCGACGAAGACGCTGCCGCCCGAACCGCCGCTGGCGTTGGCCACGGCGATCGAGTCGCCTCCGCTGACGCGGACGTGCCGGACGACGCGCGCTGCGCTCGCCGGTGGCGCGGCCAGGACGACGAGGCTCATGCTCGCCATCAGTCCCAACAGCACAAAGAGTCGTGGTCTTCGACCCATATCGCACCCTCCCCCTCTAGCCCGGAGTGCGCAGTCTGCCACGCGGTTGTGCCCGCCGAAACAGCGAATCTGCGATGGCATATTCGGCGGCCGGGTAGGCGACCGCCGTGGACATTCCCACGTGCGACTCGCTCGCCGACCTGGCCCGCCTGACGCGGCAGTCCGGGGCGCTGTACGTCCGCTACTCGAGGGGACCCGAGGAGGACTGTGACGGGCGGGTGAGCCGTGACTACGAGAGCGGGCTGGAACTGCCGGGCCTGTCGGCCAACCCCCTGGCGCCTGCCTCGTGGTGGACCAGACCGCTGGAGGACTGGCTGGCCCGGCAGGTCCGGATGTACGCCCACCTCAAGGACGACGCCGACGACCACCGTTGTGCTTCGGTCCTGACCGGCACCGTCGCCGAACGGGGCCCGGACAACGAACCGCTGCTCGTGGACGTCACACCCGTGGCCGTCCTCAGCGAGGAGCTCCTCCGCGAAGCCCAGAAGCGGTACCAGGATCGCTTCCAGATCGGCGCCAGCTCGACCGACGGCGACGCCCGGCCCGCACTCGACGAGCACTGAGCCGTCTCTACAGTCGGGCCGGTGATCGACGAGTTCCGGTCGTGGGCCGGTAGGGATCCCGACCAGGTCTGGGCAGCGCCGGGGCGCGTCAACATCATCGGGGAACACACCGACTACAACGGCGGCTTCGTCCTGCCGATGGCGATCGACCGCCGCACAACGGTGGCCGTTGCAGCCAGGGACGACGGAACGTTGCGGTGCCACTCGATGCAGCTGGCCGACGACTCGGGCTGGACGGTGTACGTCGAAGGTGTCGTGCGCGCCCTGGCCGACGAGGGCGTCGACGTGGGCGGTGCCGACGTGCTCGTCGACAGCACCGTGCCCACGGGATCGGGCCTCTCCTCGAGCGCCGCCCTGGAGGTCGGCTCGGCGGCCGCCCTGGCCGCACTCACCGGCGCCCGTGTGGACCCGCGCCGGCTGGCGGCCGTGGCCCACAGGGCCGAGACCCGGTACGTGGGCGTGCCCAGCGGGATCATGGACCAGACGGCGTCAGCCCTGGGCGAAGAGGGCCACGCCCTGTTCCTGGACACGCGCGGCCTCGCCGTCGAGCAGGTGCCGTTGGACCCGCCGGCCAAGGACCTGCACGTCGTCGTCGTGGACTCCGGCGTTCGCCGCCGCCTCGGCGACGGCCGCTACGCCGAGCGGCGCCGGCAGTGCGAGGAGGCGGCCGCCGTCCTGGGCGTGCCCCAGCTGCGCGACGCCACCCTCGAGCAGGTGGAGGACGCGGCGACGGCTTCCAGCACCCG
>CADDZP010000233.1 GCA_902812475.1 Actinomycetota bacterium
GGCCGAGCGGGCCCTGGAGCGACGGGCCGAGCCGCTGTCGGCGCTGCTCGTCGACGCCGAGCGCTGGCCCGCGGAGGCGCTGGCGCTGGCGTGGAAGCAGGTCATCCGGAACTCGGCACATGACTCGAGCTGCGCGTGCTCGGTCGACGAGGTCGTCGATGCCGTGCTCGAGCGTTACGCCGAAGCGCGACAGATCGCCGACGGTCTGGCGCGCCGGGCGCTGCGGTCGCTCGCTGCGTCGCTGTCGGAGCCGGGCGCCTACGTCGTCAACCCGTCGGCGCGCGCTCGAGGCGGCGTCGTCGAGCTGGTCGTGCCCGGCGTCGGCGCCGTCGACGGGGCCCAAGTGTTGCGAGAGCGGCCGGCGTCCACGTCGACCTACGACCTCACCGGCGGCGAGGTGAGCATGGCCCTGGGCCGCCTTCGCAACGATGAGATCGAGGCCGGCTGTGACTTCGTGGCCGTCGAGACCGACGAAGTCGACGGCGTCTACGAGGTCGCCCTCACGACGGGCGTGATGAGGCGACAGGCGGGCGTCGACGCCGCCCTGACCGACCTCTACGCCCAGGCGGGGGCCCGGCGCCGCTTGCCCGTGCGTTTGCGTGTCGTGCGGGAACCCTTCGAAGTCGTCGCCGTGCGAGTGGACGACGTCGAGGGCTTTGGATGGAAGCGTTGGGAACCGGCCGCGTTGGCGGCGCCCGTCGTCGCCGATGGGTACACGCTCGACAACGGCTCGGTGCGAATCGAGGTGTCGCCCGCGGACGGGACGTTCTCGCTGAACGGCGCGGCCGGCCTCAACCGACTGGTCGACGGCGGTGACGACGGCGACACGTACAACTACTCGCCGCCGGCGACCGACGTCGAAGTCGACCGGCCCACCGACGTCGCCGTTGAGATCGTCGAGGCGGGGCCCGTGCGGGGACGTCTCGTCGTGCACCGCCGCTACCAGTGGCCGGAGCTGGTCGTCGACGGGCGCCGAGCCGGCGAGCGGCCGGTCGAGGTCGTCACCGCGCTCGAGCTGCGCGCCGGCGAGTCGTTCGTGCGCTGCGAGACGGCGCTCGACAACGTCTGCCGCGACCACCGCCTGCGGGCGTGGTTCCCACTCCCGTCGAGGGCCGACTCGTCGCGCGCCGAGTGCGCCTTCGCCGTCGTCTCTCGAGGGCTCACAGCCGAGGGCGGGCCCCACGAGTACGGGCTGCCCACGTTTCCGTCACGCCGCTTCGTGTCGGCGGGCGGGCTCACCGTCGCCCACGATGGCTTGCTCGAGTACGAGGTCGTCGACGACGGCGGGGCGTTGGCGCTGACGCTGCTGCGGTGCACGGGCAAGCTCTCGGGCACCGACATGGCCTTGCGGCCGTGGCCGGCCGGGCCGCCGGTCCCGGCCGAAGGCGCACAGATGCGGGGCCCGCAGCGTCTTCGCTACGCCGTGCACGTCGGCGACGCCGATCCCTATGCGCTCGTCGACGACGCCTTCCTGCCCCTCGAGGTCGTCGTGGCACCCGGCATCGGCGAGCGGCCGCCGTCGAGCCATGCGCTGTCTGTGACCGGCGCCGAGGTGTCGGCCGTCGTACGCCGCGGCGGCAACCTCGAGGTCCGGGTCTTCAACGCGGCCGACGAACCCACGACCGTCGCCATCGAGGGCCACACGGGCTGGCTCGTCGACCTGCGCGGGCAACCGCTCGAGCCATTCACCGGCTCGTTCCCGCTCCGGCCGTGGGGCATCGCCACCGCCCGCCTCGATTCCTGAACACCGTCGGTAGCCTCGCCGCGTGCTCCACCACCTCACCCTCTGGGTGCCCGACATCGGACGGGCGCGGGAGTCGTGGAGCTGGCTCCTCGAGGAGTTGGGCTACCGGCTCGATCCGCCGGTCGATGGCGTCGTCGTCCTCCGGCACCCCGAAGGGCCGACGGTCGCCCTCGAGCAGTCCTCGGACATGGTGCCGGGCATGCTCTACAGCCGCATGCGCCCCGGCGTGAACCACTTCGCGTTCATCGTCCCGCCCTCGGCGTCGCTCACCGACATCGTGCAGCGGGCCGGCGACCACGGCTGGTCGACCTTGGCGTCCGACCGCCATCGCCTCGTCCGAGCCGCCGAGGTGGCCTACCTCGAGGACCGCGACGGCTTCGAGGTCGAGCTCGTGGCTCCGGTCACCTAGGTCCCCGACCGCGCCGTGGCCGCCGCCGAGAGCATCTCGTTCGACCGGATCGCCGACCGCTACGACGAGTCGCGCGGCGGCGAGGGGCGGGGCCAGGTCATGGCCACCGAGATCGAGCCGTACCTGGCCGGGGCCAGCCGCGTCGTCGAGATCGGTGTCGGGACAGGCGTCGTGGCGGCCGGCCTGGCCCGCCTCGGTCACAACGTCGTCGGGGTCGACATCTCGGCGGACATGCTGAGCCGGGCCCACGCCCGCCTCGGGGCACGGGTGGCAAGGGCCGACGGTCGGTCGCTACCGCTTCGCACCGATTCCATCGACGCCGTCTACCTGGTGTGGGTGCTGCACCTGGTCGGTGACCCGAGCGCGGTCGTGGCCGAGTGCGCCCGGGTGCTGCGCCCATCCGGGCGGTTGGTCGTCGTGGCCGGCCTGGTTCATACCGAGCCCAACGACATGGCCGAACACGAGCGCCGGCTGGACGCCCTGAGAAAGCGCAGGCCCGACACGGCGGAATCGGTCTCGACATGGGCGTCGGCATCGGACCTCGTCCTCGTCGATCAGCGCCAGCTGCAGGAGACGTTTGAACATTCGCCGGCCGACCATGCCGATGCCTTGGAGCAGCGAGCGGCCTCGTTCCTCTGGGACCTCGACACGGCCACGTGGGCAGAGGTCGTGCAGCCTGTGATCGACGGCCTCCGCGGCCTGCTGGACCCCACCCGCGCTCGCCGCGTCGTGCAATACCGAGACTTCTTGGTGTTCAGCCGTTAGGACTCGTCGGCGGCGGCGTCCTCGGTCGCTTCGGCGGCTTCGGCGGCCTCGGCGGCCTCGCGTTCTCGGCGGCGGTGGCGGCGGGCCCGCATGCGCCGGGCGACCTCGGCGGGCACACCGGTGCGCGACGAGCCCTCGCCCGGTCTGCTCAGCACCCACAGCGGCGTGATGCCGATGCCCTTGAGGCGACGGGGCCGCAGCGCCTTCCAGCCGAACCGGTCGTCACCCTCGAGCGCCTCGTGGATCTCGTCGGAGACAACGGCGCTGCCGGCGTAGGCGATGTTGACGATGCGGCTGGCCAGGTTGACCGGTGGCCCGAAGTAGTCGCCCTCTCGCGCCAAGACCGGCCCCATCGCGAGACCGACGCGCACGTCGGGCAGGTTCTCGTCGTCGCCGTAGACCTCGGCGAGGGTGACGGCGATCATGGCGCCCGATCCCGGGTCGTCGGTGACGAACATGACCTCGTCGCCGATCATCTTGACGACGCGTCCGCCGTACTCGGCGATGGTGTCGTAGGCGATGTTCTCGAAGCGATCCACGATGCCCGCCAGCTCCTTCTCATCGAGCTGCTGGCTGATGACCGTGAACCCCACCATGTCGGCGAATCCCACCGTCGCCACGTCCTCGCCGGTCGCGGTCCCCGCCTCGGAGAACAGCTGGCGTTGGGCGGCCGCCGCCAGGTGGCGGCGCCAGAGGTAGTCGACGAAGTTCTCGATCGTCGGCAGCATGGCTGACGTCACTGCGGTGACGGCTTCGGTGACCTCGTGGTCGGTGGCGCCGGCGGCCCGCAGCGGCTCCTCGACGCGGTTGCGCATGGTATTGACCTGGGCGTCCGCCATCCGCGACAGCGACTGGCCGAAGACGCGGGCCAACTGCAAGGCGACTCCGGCGTCGATGACGCCCTGGTCGATGAGCTGCTTGAGCGTCCGCAGCGCCTCGACGTCCCTGTCCGTGAAGGCGCGCTCGCCGTGGGGGTCGGGGAAGCCGAGGCCCCGCCAGTAGCGGCGGGCCTCCTCCAGGTCGAAGCCCACCTTCTCGACGAGCTCGGACTGCGTGTAGCGGTGCTTACCCGGCAGGAGGATCCGGTCGATGGCGAGCAGCTGCACGGCGTCTTCGCCCTGCTCCTCGGCGGCCTTGATGTCATCTTCGGGCACGCCCTGCGAATACAGAAACTCCCGCAGCGTCACCCGAAGGACTCCAACTCCGACGTTCCGCCGACGGGTGACAGCAACGCCTCCCCCCGCAGCTCGGTGCTCGCCCAGGTCGGATCCAGGCCGGGCGCGGTCAGACGCACCGCTCCCACGCCGGCGTGGGGCTGCAGCTCCCACAACAGGGCGGGACGGGCGCCGTGCCAGCGCACGGCGTAGGAGAGCAGGCCGGCGTGGGTCGGGGCGTCATGCACGGCGAGGGGCTGGCCGATCCATTCGTCGGGGAGGAGCGACAACAGCGCCAGTCCGCCGTCGACCTCACGGACGAGCAGGATGCGGACCAGCGAGAGGAAGTCGGCAGCGGCCCAGCCGTGGTGGCCGTCGCCCATGCACCCGCCGCCCAGCTGGGGGTGGATCGCCTCCGGCCACGTGAACGTCGCCGTGGCGGCGCCCAACATCCAGCGCAGGCGGTCGAGGGCACGCCGGTCGCCCTGCTCGAGCTCGACGTAGGCGAGCTGGAGCGTGAGGTACGTGCCCAGTCCCGTGTGAGCGATGCTCTGGAAGAAGGCGTCGCCGAGGCAGAACTCCCGCACGGCCTCGAGGGTGGCCACGATGATCGGGTCGTCGGCGGCGAACAGACCCAGCGGCGCGCACGCCACCAGCGAGCCGATCATGGCGGGGTCGGGGCGTCGACGCGGCCCGGCCGGGATGGCCTTGTCACCCAGGTCCTCGGCGACGATGGCGAGGGAACGCTCGAGGTCGGCGCGCAGGCTCTCGGCCCACTCGCTTGCCCGGGCGGCGGCCCGTTCCTCGCCGGCGGCGGTCAGCAGAGCGGCGCCATCGAGCAGCCCGCGCAAGGACCAGAAGTCGTCCCAGTAGTAGTAGTCGAACGGCCCCAGGTGCTCGGCCGAGATGCTCGCGGGCATGAGCCCGACGAGCGACGCGTCGCGGCGCCGGCGCTTCGAGTGACGCTTGCGCTCGATCCACCGCACGCCGCGTGACACGGACTGGATCGTCGATGCGAGCACGTCCTCGTCCCGGGTCAGGCGCCAGTGCTCGGCCAGGGCGTAGATGGCGGCGCCGTTGGAGTCCCACTCCTGGCGCTGGCTGAAGTAGTAGCCGTCGACGTGCTGGCGGCCGGGATAGGAGCGCAGCACTTCGGCAACCTCGGCGTGCAGGCCATAGCGGCCCATGGCGGCCAGCATGTAGGCGGCGTCCCGGAACCAGAAGCGGTGGTAGGTCGACGGACCGGGCGTGATGTCGGCGCCGTCGTGGAACAGCAGCATGAAGCGCCGGTTGGCGTCGACGGCGTCGGCCAACGAGGGGTCGGGGATCTCGAGGCGCACGCCGCGACGGCTCAGCGCGTGCCAGCCGCGCGCGACGGTCTCAGAAGGCGGCAGTGAGGCGGACAACTGAGGCATCCGTTGGACGCGGCGACGGGCCAGCCGCCGGCGCCGGGTGCGGCGCTCGGACACGAGCGGGAGGGCGACGCGCATCGTCGCCCGGTGAGCCAGAGGGAACAGGAAGACGGCCTGGGCGAGGCCAGCCTCGCAGCGCACGTCCGGGAGGGTCGTGGCCGCGTGGCCGCGGGTGACGATCTGCATCGAGTCGCCGCCGTGAAAGGTGGACGCTGCCATGCGCGCGGGCTCGGTCGGGAACAGGAGCGCGGGACGGCCGTCGACGGTCACCGTCCGGTCGTGCAACTCGATGCGCTCGACCACGGCCAGACCTTCGGGGTTGTAGGGCCGTACGGCCAGCGCCAGCGCGAACGGGAGGTTGGAGGCGTTCTCGAACTCCACGACCGCCAGCTCCTCGGCGTCTTTCACCGCGTAGACGCGCATGCG
>CADDZP010000234.1 GCA_902812475.1 Actinomycetota bacterium
GGCGTCTGTCGCCAACCTGCTCGACTTGAGGCTCGCCGTCGTCGGCGGGTCGGTCGCCCTCGGGTTCGGCGAGCCCTTCTTCGTCGCCGCCCAGGCCGAGCTCGACGCCCGTGCCTGCATCCAGTTCTCGCGGGGCGCACGCGTCGTTCCCGTCGGCCTCGGCGCCAACGGACCCTTGATCGGCGCCGCCGCCGTCGGGTGGCGGGGCCTTGATCGAGGGAGGCCAGGCTCCCCCTCGACCTCCCCCCTGGGGCCTCGCTTCGCTCGGCGGGCGCCCGGCATCGGGAGCGGGCGCCTTCGGCGCCATGAGCGGCCGCCGGGATGGGTCGATTTATGAGTCGCTGGCTGAAGGTGGCGTGGCTCGTTGCGAAGCGGCCGCGGCTTTGGCCAACCGCGGTCGGGCAGGTCTTTCGGTTGTCCCGCCCCGGCTGGTGGCGGCGGTGGCCGCCGTTGCCGGCGCCCGATCCTTCGTATCTCCGCTTCCGGCTGCAGACGCAGTACGGCGATCCCGAGCGCGAGCCGGAGCCGGCCGACGTGGTCGCCTACCTCCACTGGTGCAGGGACTACCGACGCACCCGGTGAGCCCGAGATTGCTGCGGTCTGCTGTTACCCTCGCGGCCGTGATCGTCCCACCAGCGGCGAGCGCCGGGAGCTGACCGGTGGCCAAGACGCTGGTGCTCAACGCCACCTATGAGCCGCTGTGCGTCGTGCCGGTGCGTCGGGCCGTCGTGCTCGTGCTCAAGGAGAAGGCCGAGGTGCTGCACGCCACCGACCAGGCGCTGCACTCGGAGCGGGCCGCATTCCAGGTCCCGTCGGTCATCCGCCTCACGTATTTCGTGAAGGTCCCGTTCCGGGCCCGGGCTGCCCTCAACCGCCGAGCGGTCTTTGCTCGTGACGGGCACCGCTGCCAGTACTGCGGGGCCCATGCCGAGAACATCGACCACGTCGTGCCCCGCAGCCGGGGCGGCCAGCACATCTGGGAGAACGTCGTCGCCGCCTGCCGGCCCTGCAATACGAAGAAGGAAGACCGTCTGCTCCACGAGGCAGGTTTCTCGCTCCGCCGCCAGCCCACGGCGCCCAAGGAGCTGACGTGGATCATCGTCGCCGTGGGCACGGTGCACCCGCACTGGGAGCCGTACTTGCAGCACGGCGCCGCGCTATCGGCGTAAGCCCGTTCGCGGTCGTGCGCGTCGTCGGTACTGCGGCCGACGCGCACGGGCGCCCGCTGCCAGAGACGTTCTCCCGCGCGGTGCGCATCGTCGACGTAACCGAGCCCGCCCTCGTGTTGGGCAGCACGCAGCCGGAGGTGCCCGATCGCGGGGTCCCCGTCGTCCGGCGCCGCAGCGGGGGAGGCGCGGTGCTCGTGCGCCCCGGCGAACAGGTCTGGGCCGACGTCCTGTTGCCCGCCGGTGATCCGTTGTGGGACGACGACGTGGGCCGGTCGTTCCACTGGCTGGGGCAGGCGTGGGTCGACACCCTGCACTCGCTCGGCCTCGAAGGTCGCTGGCACGATGGGCCGATGGTGTGCACGCCGTGGTGCCGTCAGGTGTGCTTCGCCGGCATCGGCCAGGGCGAGGTCACCGTCGACGGCCGAAAGGTGGTCGGGATGTCACAGCGCCGCACCCGCGCCGGCGCCCTCTTCCACTGCGCCGCCCTGCTGCGCTGGGATCACACCGCGCTCGCCCACCTGCTCGACCTCGATGCCGCCGCCGCGGTCGGGATCGAGCCCCTGGCGGCCGGGCTCGGAATCGCCCGCGAGACACTCGAAGACGCGTTCGTCAGCGCCCTTCCGCGTTGAGGGTCCGGTCGTCAACTGCGCCTCTGAAGGAGGCGGTGCCGACGTTGCTTGTGCTGACCTATGTGCGGATGGCGCAAACAAGTCAGCAATAGCGGCCGGGCAGTTGTTGCTTGTGCTGACCTATGTGCGGATGGCGCAAACAAGTCAGCAATAGCGGCCGGGCAGTTGTTGCTTGTGCTGACCTATGTGCGGATGGCGCAAACAAGTCAGCAATAGCGGCCGGGGCACTCCTTCAGAGCCGCAATTCGACTAGCGCGGGAGGCGCCAGCGCCGGCGCTTCACGGCGCGGAGTCGTTCGGCGCGGAGCTCGTCGACCTCGGTGTCGTCCAGCGGCGCGAGCGTCGAGCCGACCACCCACGACAGCAGCAGGTCAGCCAGCGCCGGGTTGCGGGCCAGGGCGGGGCCGTGCATGTAGGTGGCGACGATGCGGCCGCTCACAGCGCCCTCGGTGCCGTCGCCGCCGCCGTTGCCGACGCCGTGGACCACGCGGCCCAACGGCCGGACGTCCGACCCGAGATGGGTCACTGCGCCGTGGTTCTCGTAGCCCGTCAACACCGGCAATCCGTCGACCAGGGGCTCTGACAGCAGCTCGCCGATCGCCCGTGTGCCCGGTCCCCGGACGGTGCGCACGTCGAGCAGCGCCAGCCCCGGATGGGGAGAGCCGTCGGCGTTGGCGAACTCCTGGCCGAGGACCTGGATGCCGGCACACGTGCCGAACACCACGGCGCCGTTGTCGACGGCTGCGTGGAGGGCCCGGCTCTCGCTCAGTTCACGCGCCGCCAACGCCTGCGGGCCGTCCTCGCCGCCGCCCATGAGATACAGCTCGCACGAGGTCGGCACGACCTCGCCCGCGCCGAACGCGACCACTTGGGCGCCGATGCCTCGCCACCGCAGCCGCTCGGCCAGGACCGTGGCGTTGCCGCCGTCGCCGTACGTGCCCAGCAGCTCGGGATACAGGAGCGCGATCGTGACCGTGCTGTCAGCCACGCGCCAGCTCCCGGCGGGCGTCTTGGAACGACGTGTAGTTGGCGGCCAGGTCCACGTCGGGCGCTCTCGCAGCGCGGACGGCGGCGAGGTAGCCGTCGACGAAGCGGTGGTCGACCTCGGCGTAGCGGAGTCGCACCGCGAGGTCGCGGCCGCGGTCGCCGGTGCAGACGACGAGCCGCCCCCGCAGGCGCTCGAACGGTACGTCCCACAGCCATGAGGGATCGCGGCCGTCGGGGATGCGGGCGTTGATGCCGACGACGACAGGCATGGGTGCCGGCCGGATGAGGTCCAGCGCCTCGGCCCAGCCGGCGGGGTTCTTGGCCAGGAGCAGGCGGATGCTCATGCCGTCGACCGACAGCACCTGGTAGCGGCCGGCGACGTGTGACACGGCGCCCACGGCGTCGAGGGCGGCGACCGGGTCGACGCCCAGAACCTCAGCCGCCGCCGCGGCCATGACGGCGTTGGCCTTGTTCGGCCATCCCGGGAGCTGCAGCGACAGCGTCAGCCGCCGGCCGTCGGAGAGCACGACCTCGCCGTCTTCGAGTGACAGGTGCGCGGTCGGACGGGCCAGCGTGCAGTTCGTGCACGTCCATGCGCCGTCGTCGGCCCAGTCGATGCGCTCGCCGCAGTTGGGGCAGGAGTAGGCGTCCAGGCGCCACCGCTGCCCGGTGCCGACCCATGTCACCTGGCGGGCCAGCCCCGCCGCCCACGCCACCAAGGGATCGTCGGCATTGGCGACCACCGCAGTCGCCGGCGCTGCCTCGAGCGCCGCGCGCCACCGCTGGGCGTGGGTGCGGACCTCGCCGATGCGGTCGAGCTGGTCCCGGCTCAGGTTCAACAGCAGGACCACCGACGGGTGGAGCCCGACGATCGCCTTAGGGAGGAGCCCTTCGTCGACCTCGAGCACGGCGGGCTCCTCGGCGCCCCGGGCAAGCGTCGTCACCAGCCCGGTCATGAGGTTGGCTCCGGCGGAGTTCGTGACGACCGGTTCGCGCGTCTCGAGGGCGGACGCCAGCATCCGCGTCGTCGTCGTCTTGCCGTTCGTCCCCGACACCAGCGCGATCGAGCGCCCAGCGGCCAGTCGGGCCAGCGCCCCCGGGTCGACGGCAAGCAGTACCCGCCCGCCGATCACCGACCCCTCGCCGGCACCGACTCGACGAGACAGGGCGGCGACGGCCAGGCCGGCGCCAGTCGCCACGCGGGTTCGCACCGGCAACGGCATGGCCCGAGTCTCGCGAACCCGGAAATCCGTCGCCCCGGGAGGGGCAGGGTTGACGGGTGGAGTGTCGGGGCGTAGGGTGGTGAGAAGTGGTGCAGCAGGGAGGGGTCTGGCGTGCCATGGACGGGCTGGTGGTCGTGAAGTGGTGGACAGGCGAGGAGCGCCGTTCCTCGGCGAGTACCAGCACGCGCTCGACGCCAAGGGCCGTTTCATCCTTCCGGCTCGGTTTCGCGAGCAGCTGGGGGACGTGGCCTATGTCACCAGCGAAGAAGACGGCTGCCTGGCCCTGTGGCGCCCCGAGGAGTTCGACGTGAAGGCCGCCGAGATCAGAGACCGGGCCCGCCAAGGCGAGCGCAACGTCCAGCGGGCGTTCTTCGCCGGCGCCATGGAGGCCAGCCCCGACCGGCAGGGCCGGGTCGCCATCCCCCAGGGGCTGCGCGAGTTCGCCGGCCTGGAGCGGGATGTTGTCGTGGTCGGCCTCTACGACCACATCGAGATCTGGGACGCCGCAGCGTGGCGGCGCACGAAGCAGGTCGGCGAGGAGCGCCTCGCCGCAGGAGACGGCGCCTCGGCGCCGACGAGCTGAAACGAAGGAGGCACGCGGCAGAGCGACGGACGCCAAGAAGAGCAGAGGGTCGAGTGAACACTGACTCCCCGCTCACGCCCAGCCCCCCGACCGCCATGGTGGAAGGCCCCTACTCCGCCCGCTTCCATCACATCGCTCGGGGAGACATCCCGACGGTTCCGGTCTGGTCGGGGGGCTGGAGGTGAGCGAGGAGTTTCAGCACCGGCCGGTGATGGTCGACGAGATCGTCGAGGTCTTCCGACCGGTGCCCCCTGGCTTGATCGTCGACGCCACCGTTGGCGGTGGCGGCCACGCCCGGGCCCTCCTCGACGCTCTTCCCCGACACCGGCTCCTCGGCTTGGACCGGGACGAGGAGGCCCTGGCTGCAGCAACCGTCACGCTCTCGGGCTTCGAAGACAGGGTCATCCTGCGCCGAGCCCGATTCGACCGGCTGAAGGCGATGGTGGAAGAGGCGGGAGACGAACCGGTGGCAGCGGCCTTCTTCGACCTCGGCGTGAGCTCGCCGCAGGTCGACCGCCCGGAGCGCGGCTTCAGCTACAGCCACGACGCGCCCCTCGACATGCGCATGGACCGAAGTCAGTCGTTGACTGCGGCTGACGTCGTCAACACCTATCCGATCGACCGCCTCACCTCGGTTCTCCACGACTATGGCGACGAGCGCTTCGCCGGGCGCATCGCCCGTGCCGTCGTCGCCGCCCGTCCCCTGATGTCGACCGCACAACTGGTGGACGTCATTCGCGACGCCATTCCCGCCCCTGCCCGCCGGCGTGGTGGCCACCCGGCCAAGCGCACGTTCCAGGCCTTGCGCATCGAAGTGAACAGCGAGCTCGATGTGCTCGGTCCGGCGCTCGACCAGGCCATCGAGGTGCTGGTCCCGGGCGGCCGCCTCGCCGTGTTGAGCTACCACTCCGGCGAGGACCGCATCGTCAAGGAGCGATTCCGCCAGGCCGAGACCGGTGGGTGCGTGTGCCCACCCGGGATGCCGTGTGTGTGCGGTGCCCGGCCGAGCGTGCGGCCGCTGCGGCGAGGCGTTCGCCGTCCCTCTGCCGACGAGGTCGCCACCAACCCGCGCGCTGAGAGCGCACGCATGCGCGCCCTCGAGAAGCTGGCGCGGGACACTGGTCAGGACGCCGCATAGCGATGGCAACCCGACTCGCACCCCTTCGTCCCGCTCGCTCCCTGCGGCCGGAGCCGGCACAGGCCCCGGCCGGACCGCGGCATCTCCGTGTCGTCCCGCCCGACTTCCCCGGCGCCCAGGCCCGCCAGCGGCGCGCCCGGCTGCTGGTCGTCCTCGCCGGCGCCGGGATC
>CADDZP010000235.1 GCA_902812475.1 Actinomycetota bacterium
GATCACCACCTGCACGCCGAGCGCCTCGGGCTCGGAGCGCCGCGCCCGCACGGCGTCGCTGGGCGGGTCGTCGACGGCCACGACGTCGTGACCCTGGTCCCTGAGGGCCCGGGCCACGGCGGCACCGCTCAGCCCGAGGCCGACGACGAGGGCGCGCTCGGGCGACTCAGCCACCGGTGAGCTTGCGCCCCACGGGCGAAGCGAGGAAGTCGGCGTAGAAGGCGCCCATCGCCAGAGCCGTGCAGATGGCGGCGAGGATCCAGAAGCGGACGATCACCGTCGTCTCCGGCCAGCCCATCAGCTCGAAGTGGTGGTGGATCGGCGCCATGCGGAACACCCGCCGGTGGAACAGCCGGAACGCGCTCACCTGGATGACAACGGACAGGGTGACGATGACGAACACGCCGCCGACGATCGGCAACAGCAGGTGGGTGTTGGTCGTCAGCGCCAGCGCGGCCAGGCCCGCGCCGATGGCCTGGGAGCCGACGTCGCCCATGAAGATGCGGGCCGGGGCGGCGTTCCACCACAAGAACCCGGCCGCGGCTGCAGCCATGGCTGCGGCGACGACCGCCAGGTCGAGGGCGGGACCGACGTGGTACAGGCCGATGTGGCGGAACTCCCAGAAGCCGATGAACACGAAGGAGGCGAAGGCGAAGCTCGACGATCCCGCCGCCAGGCCGTCGAGGCCGTCGGTCAGGTTCACGGCGTTGGCGGCGCCAACCAGGATCAGCACCGCCCAGGCGATGTAGGCGGCGTTGGGAAGGTCGATGAGCGTGGGACGGGCGAACGACAGGTGCGTGTTGACCTTGGCCCAGTAGACGGCGAGGAACCCGAAAGCGATGGCGACGACCAGCTGGAGGACGAGCTTGGCGCGGGGGTTCAGTCCCAGGCTGCGCTGGCGGGAGACCTTGATCCAGTCGTCGATGAGGCCGACCCCGCCGATGCCGACGATGGCGAAGAGAACGAGCGTGGCCGCCGAGGTGAAGACGGCGCCGCTTCGGAGGTGGGCGACGACGTAGCCGGCAACGGCGGCACCGACGAGGGCGATCCCACCCATCGTCGGCGTCCCGGCCTTGGTGAAGTGGCCCTGTGGGCCGTCCTCGCGGATCTGCTGGCCGATCCCCCGCGTCTGGAAGGACCGGATGAGGATGGGGGTGAGCAACAGGGCCAGGATGAGGGCGACGCCGCTCGCCATGAGGAGCGCTACCACCCTTCGGCTCCGCAGAGCTTGGCGGCCAACCGTTCCAGCCCGGCTGCCCTGCTGGCCTTGATGAGCACCGCTTCGCCCGACTTGAGGTCGGCCAGCAGCCCCGCTGCCTCGTCGACGCCGGCCACGTTCTGGGCCCGGTAGCCGGGGGCGTCGACGGCGATGACGTTGATGCCGAGGGCGGCGGCCATCCGGCCGATCCGGGCGTGCTCCTCGGCGGACACGTCGCCCAGCTCGAGCATCGGCCCCAGCACTGCGATGCGACGGGTGGCGGGGGCGGCGGCCAGGGCCCGCAGGGCCGCCGCCGTCGACGCCGGGTTGGCGTTGTAGGCGTCGTTGATGACGAGCGCTCCGTCCGCCGTGCGGGTGACCTCCATGCGCCACGGCGAGAGCGACGCGGATGCCAGCCCGGCTACGACGTCGTCGAGGGGGACGTCGACGGCGAGCGCAGCGGCAGCCGCCGCGGTCGCGTTGAGGGCCTGGTGGACGCCGCGCGCCTCGAGGCGCACCTCGGCGTCGCCCCACGGCGTCACCAGTCGGAACCGCACCCGCAGCTCGTCGTCGAGCGTGGGGTCGACAGCGCGTACGTCACCCTGCGCCGCGCCGAACGTCACCACGCGAGCGGAGGTGCGACCGGCCATGGCGCGGACCCGGTCGTCCTCGGCGTTGAGGACGGCCACACCGGATGCGGGCAGTGCCTCCACGAGCTCGCCTTTGGCTTCGGCCACGGCGTCGACAGATCCGAACAACTCGGTGTGGGCGGCCGACACGTTGGTGACGATGCCCACGGTGGGCGCGGCGATGCCGGCCAGCCAGGCGATGTGGCCGATCCGGCGTGCTCCCATCTCCACGACCGCAGCACGCGTGCCGTCGCCGGCGTTGAAGAGCGTGAGCGGCACACCCAGCTCGTTGTTGAACGACCGCTCGCTGACGACCGTCGGCGTCACGCGTCGCATGACGGCGCCGAGAAGGTCCTTTGTCGAGGTCTTGCCTGCCGAGCCCGTGATACCGACGACCGGGCCCGACAGCCGTCCACGCGCCCAGCGCCCCAGTTTGGTCAGGGCCGTGGTGGTGGTGCCGACGGCGACGGCGGTGCCGGCGCCCGGCTCGTGTTCCGTCAGGTAGGCCGCCGCGCCCGCGGCCAGGGCGTCGTCGATGAACTGGTGGCCGTCGCGCTCGGCGACCACCGGTACGAACAGGGCGCCCGGCTCGAGCACTCGGGAGTCGATGGCCGCCCCGGCCACGGTGACGTCCGGCCCGTGCAGCGAGCCCGATGTGATCTCAGCGACCTGGCTGGCGGCGAGCTTCATCGCAGCGTCCACCCGAGCCGGCCGAGGGCGTCGACAACGACAGCGCGGTCGTCGAAGGGCAGCGCCTCGGCGCCGAACTGCTGCGTCGTCTCGTGTCCCTTGCCGGCGATCACCACGACGTCGCCCTCGCGAGCGTGGCCTACGGCGTACTCGATGGCCGTCCGGCGGTCGGGCTCGACGAGCACGGTGGCGTCGTCGTGGACCCCGGCCCGTACGGCGTCGATGATGGCGAGCGGGTCCTCCGAGCGAGGGTTGTCGGACGTGATGACAGCTTCGTCGGCCAACCGGGTGGCCACCTCGCCCATCGCCGGGCGCTTGTCGCGGTCGCGGTCGCCGCCGGCGCCGAAGACGACGACGACGCGACCGCTCGCCGTCTCCCGCACCGACCGCAGCAACTGCTCGAGGCCGTCGGGCGTGTGGGCGTAGTCCACGAGCACGGTGAAGGGCTGTCCCCCGTCCACTGGCTCGTACCGGCCGCGGACAGGGGGCGCGGTCGACAGACCCCTGGCGATGTCAGCTGCGGCCACGCCGAGCTGGTCGGCGGCCGTCGCCGCCGCCAGCGCGTTCGTGACGTTGACCCGTCCGCCGAGGGAAAGCTGCACCTTCTTGCCGTGCCACCGGAAAGCCGACGATGTCGGAGCCAGGCGGAGGTCTTCGGCGTCGGCCAGCGAGTACGGCACCATCGGCAGCAGGGCGGACTCCAACAGCGTGCGTCCGTGGGGGTCGTCGGCGTTCACGACGCCGACGCCGGCGCGGTCGGGGTCGAAAAGCCGCGCCTTGGCGGCGAAGTACTCGTCCATCGTCTGGTGGAAGTCGAGGTGGTCCTGGCTGAGGTTGGTGAACACCGCCACCGAGAACCAGGTGGCGTCGACCCGGTGGAGGGCCAGCGCGTGCGACGACACCTCCATGGCGACGGCCTTCACGCCCGCGTCACGGAAGGCGCCCAGCTTGGCCTGCAGCTCCGGCGCCTCCGGGGTCGTGCGCGTTCCTGTCAGGGTGCCGATGACCTGTGTCGGCCACCCGGCGGCGGCGAAGATCGATCCCAGGAGGTGGACAGTCGTCGTCTTGCCATTCGTCCCTGTGACACCGACGACCTGGAGCGCACGCGACGGATGGCCGAAGAAGGCGGCGGCAACGGGTGCCATGGCGACCCGCGCGTCGCGCACGACAACCTGGGTGACGTCGGGCCCGAGCACCCGCTCGTCGAGCAGGGCGACGGCGCCGCCAGCCACAGCGACGTCCGCGAAGGCGTGCCCATCGACGCGCGCGCCGGGGATGCAGCAGAACAGGGAGCCGGGCACGACAGCCCGGGAGTCATGAGTGATGGCGGCCACGTCGGTGCTTGCAGGGTCTCCCCGCACGTCCAGCACCTCGACGCCGCCGAGCAGCTGGTCGAGCAGCAACGGAGCCTTACCGTTTCGGCGTCGGGGACGACCTGAGCGTAGTGGGGGTCGTCGTGGCAACCGCAGACGGCGGCGGGCTGGAACCTGCCGGTGCGGGCTGGCCCTGCTTCGGCGTCACGGGCGAGGCGGACGGACCTGTCACCGTGGCGCCGGCGTCGGCCTTGGCGGCGTCGGCCGACAGCTGGGGGACGGCGACGATGCTGGCGGCAGCCGGCGGCGGCACCTTGAACAGGCGCAGGCCGTAGCGGGCGACGTCGGCGAACACGGGCGCCGACGTCAGACCGCCGTAGATCGGCGTCGGTTCGTCGAGCACCACGATGGCGGAGAGTTGGGGCTGCTCGGCGGGGACGAAGCCGGCGAACGTGGCGATGTATGCGCCGTCTTTGTAGCCCTTGCCGCCCTCGGCAACCTTGCGCGCAGTGCCGGTCTTGCCGGCAACGGTGTAGCCGTCGATGTGGGCTGCCTTCGCCGTGCCGCGGGCGACCACCTGCTCGAGCATCGCCGTCATCTCCTGGGCCGTCTTCGTCGAGATCACGCGACGGGGCGGCGGCACGGGCGCGCCGTCGACGAGCCGGGGCGCGACGTACATCCCGCCGTTGGCGATGGTGTTGTAGACCTCGAGCATCTGCAGGGCCGTCACGGCGACGCCCTGGCCGATGGGGACCGTCGCGATGGAGGCGGCCGACCAGTCCTTGGGGTTGAGCAAGAGGCCTGCCGACTCACCGGGGAAGTGGAGCGCAGTCTTCGTGCCGAAGCCGAACGCTCGGAGGTACTTGTCGATGCGCGTCTTCCCCAAGCGCTGAGCGATGAGGTCGGTGCCGACGTTCGAGGAGTTGGCGACGATGTCGGTGATCGTCCACGAGCCGGTGGCATGGTTCTCGTCGTCGTGGATGTCGGCTGTCCCGATGGTGATGTGGTCAGGCACGGTGATGCTGTCGGACGGCTGCACGATGCCCTCTTCCAGAGCACCGGAGATGGTGACGCCCTTGTTGGCCGAGCCCGGCTCGTACACCGCCGTCACGGCGTTGTTCGTCGGGCTCGGCACGGGTGCGCCGCCGTCGGCGCCGGCGACCAGGTTGGCCATGGCGAGGATGTCGCCGGTGCGCGGGTCGGTGACGACGGCGATGCCGCCTTTGGCCTTGGCGGCGACGATCTCCTGGGCCAGCGCCCGCTCGGTCTCGTACTGCATCGACCGGTCGAGCGTGAGCACGAGGTCATGGCCGCGCGCCGCCTTCTTGATCTCCTTGAGCGGGGCGGCGATCTGCTTGCCGGCAGGATCGTGCTCGACGACGAGCTCGCCGGGCCGGCCTTCGAGCTGGTGCTCGTACTGCGTCTCGAGGCCGGAGAGTCCCTGGTTGTCGAGGCCCACCTGGCCCAGCACCGAGGCGGCCAGGTCACCGGCGGGGGCGAAGCGCTTGGGCTCCTCGAGGAAGTTGACCCCCTGGATCTTCAGCTGGGCGACGCGGTCGGCGGTCGCGTCGTCGACCTTGCGGGCCAGGTAGACGAACGAGCCCGACGACCTGAGCTTGTTCTCCAGGGTGGCCTCGTCGATGTTGAGCACCGGCGCCAGGGCGCGGGCGTCGGCGACTGGGTCGCGGACCAGCTGCGGATTGGCCCACACCGTGCGCTGGCGGATCGTCATCGCCAGCTCGACGTGATTGCGGTCGAAGATCGATCCACGCGCCGCCGGGACGTCGACCGTCCGCATGCGCTGGGACTCGCCGAAGGTGGCGTAGCGCGAGGCGGAGACGCCCTGTACGAACGTCAGACGGACGACGACGCCGGCGAAGGCCAGCGCCAATACGACGACCAACGCACCGACGCGCCGGCGCAGGCGCGCCGCGGTGAACGCCTCGCCGCGACCGACGACCCGTGTGCTCGACGGGGCGGAGGCGGGGCGGGGACGGTGCGGACGCGCCGGGTGACGGGGACGCCCGGTCGGCTTCGGCCTCTTGGTCGGGCGTCCGGGCCGG
>CADDZP010000236.1 GCA_902812475.1 Actinomycetota bacterium
GGCACCGGGCCACGACCACGGGCACCAGCCGCTGCCGCGGCGGCCATCGTGACGCCTGGGCGATCTGCCTGACGCCGGACTCGTACCAGGTCAGCCAGAACGTGGCCCTCGTCGACGCCCGGCGCGTCGCCGGACGCCAGGTGCGCGCTGGTGCGTGGATACAGGCGGACCACGCGACCGTTTCACTCGACGTCGACACGGACAGGGGCCTGGTCGCCCACGCCGAGCAGCCGGCAACGTCCGACTGGCGATACGTCGTCGTGGTCGGCCGGGTGCCCCCCCGGCCGCGGTTCGTCTCGGTGGCACTGACGGCCAAGGGGGCGAGCACGGTGAGGATCGACCGCGTGAGGCTCGGCCCGCTCGGCGCCACTCCAGCGAAGCCGAGCGCCGACGATCCCAACTACGTCGCCAACGGCAGCGGCGATGCGGCCACGCTCAGCGCCCCGTCGTTCTTGCCGACCCCGGTTCGCCGGGGCCTGGACGGTGCGGTGGACGCGGTGGACGGCGTGGCGCGACGGCCGGGCAAGGTCGTCGACTCGTTCGGGATCATGGTCGGCGACGCGCGGCAGAGCTTCGGCTCGTTCTGGGCAACGGTCGGGTGGCCGCCGATGCCGTTGTTCCCGCTCTGGCTGGAGTTGGTGATCGCCGCGCTGGTAGCCGCCGGCGTGGCCGGCTTCGCCATGGATGTGGTGGGCGGGACCTTCCCGCGGCGCGCTGGCGTGGTGCTTGTCGCGGCCATCGTGTGCGTCACCGTCGCCGGCGTCGTCCGCACGATCCCACCGAGCGATGCCGACCCGCGCACCGGTCGGTATCTGTTCACCGCCATGGTGGCGTTCGCCGTCGTCCTCGCCGCCGGGTGGCACCGTCTGTGGCCGGTCGCGCGGCCTGCGTTCCGCACGGCCGCACGCGCGAGCATTCCGGTGTTCCACGTGCTGTTCGTCACCATCCTGTTGGTCCCGTACCTCCGGTAGCTTCCGCGGCGTGATCGCCGCGTTGGCCGGAGGGGTGGGCGCCGCCCGATTCCTCCGGGGCCTGCTGGAGGTCTGCGAGCCCGCCGACGTGACCGCGGTCGTGAACACCGGTGACGACGTGGTGCTGCACGGGCTGCACATCAGCCCCGACATCGACACCGTCACCTACACCCTCGCCCAGGCGATCAACCCCGAGACGGGCTGGGGGCTGGCCGGCGAGACGTGGACCGTGATGGACGCCCTCGAGCGCTACGGCGGCCTGACATGGTTCCGGCTCGGCGACAAGGACCTGGCCACCCACCTGTACCGAACCCAGCGCCTGGCCGACGGGGCGACCCTCACCGAGGTCACCGCGGACATCGCCTCGGCGTGGGCCCTGTCGCTGCGTGTGCTGCCCATGAGCGACGAGCGTGTGGAGACCAGACTCGACGTCGAGGGCGAAGGCGAGCTCGGACTCCAGGACTACTTCGTGCGCCGCCGCCACGACGTAGCCGTGAAGGCGGTGCGCTACGCCGGCGTCGAGCTGGCCCGGCCGGCGCCCGGCGTGCTCGACGCCATCTCGGCGGCGTCACGCGTGGTGATCTGCCCTTCCAACCCTATCCTGTCGATCGCCCCCGTCGTCGCCGTCCCCGGCGTTGAAGAGGCTCTACGGGCACGCCGCGACGACGTCGTTGCCATCTCGCCGATCGTCGCGGGAGCGGCGCTGAAGGGACCGGCCGACCGCCTGATGAAGGAGCTGGGTCTCGAGTCGACCGTCGTGGGGGTGGCCCGCTTCTATGCGCCGCTGGCAGGCACGCTCGTCGTCGATGACGCCGACGCCGACCTGTCCGCCGCCGTCGAGGCGGAGGGCGTCCGCTGTGTGGTGGCCCCGACGGTCATGCGCGGCGTCGCCGAGGCGGCTGCGCTGGCGCGCGTCGTCCTCGAAGCGTGATCGCGGTCCTCCCCGTCGAGGGCCTGCCCGAGGTGCGCCCGGGCGACGAGATCGCCGATCTCATCCTCGCTTGCACGTCGCTCGAGGACGGTGACGTCGTGGTTGTCACCCAGAAGATCGTTTCCAAAGCCGAGGGCCGGTTGGCGCAGGTGGCCGACGACGCCGATCGGCTGCGCCTCATCGAACGCGAGTCGGTGCGCGTCCTCCGACGGCGGGACGAGCTCGTCATCAGCGAGACCCAGCAGGGATTCGTGTGCGCCAATGCCGGCGTCGACCTGTCCAACGTCGACGACGGCGTGGCCGCCCTCCTGCCCGTCGACCCCGACCGGTCGGCGCGCCACATCCGGGACGCGCTCGTGGCCCGCACCGGACTGGGCGCCGTGGCCGTCGTCATCTCCGACACGTTCGGCCGGCCGTGGCGTCGGGGCTTGTCGACGTCGCCCTCGGCTGCGCGGGCGTGGCCGCCATCGTCGACCTGCGGGGCACGGCCGACACCAGGGGCCGCACCCTGCAGGCAACCGAGGTGGCCGTCGCCGACGAGCTGGCATCGGCCGCCGAACTGGTGATGGGCAAGGACCACGACGTGCCCGTCGCCATCGTCAGAGGCCTCGAGCGAGGGTGGCTGCGGGAGGGCTCCGTGCGGGCGGAGATCGTCCGCCCCCACACCGAAGATCTCTTCCGTTAGCTGGGAGCCTGCTGCGTCTTCGCCATCCACTCGAGGACGGCGCTCGTGCCCTGGTCGAGCTCGGTCCACGGCTTCCAGCCCAGGTGGATGGCGGCGCGCCCGGGATCGAGTGACGAGCGGGCCAGCTCGCCGGGTCGGGCCGGGGCATAGACGGGATCGCCGACCACACCGGCGTTGGCGGCCATCGTCCGGTACAGCTCGTTGACCGACGTCTCCCGGCCGGTGCCGATGTTCATCAGCAAGCCACTGCCGCGTGAGGCAGCGCGGGAGAACGCGTCGACGACATCGTCGACGAAGACGAAGTCGCGTGTCTGGGTGCCGTCGCCGAAGATCGTGCAACGCTCACCGCCGAGGAGCTTGCCGGCGAAGATCGACACCACTCCGGCCTCGCCGAAGGGATCCTGACGAGGTCCGTAGACGTTGGCGAGGGCCAGCGCCGTGAACTCGAGGCCGTGGAGCTCCCGGTAGACGGTCAGGTAGTCGTACACCGCCTTCTTGGCCGCGCCGTAGGGCGAGAGCGGCCGCTGGGAGTGGGACTCGCGCACGGGCAGCTCCTCGGGCTCGCCGTAGATCGTGCCGCCGCTGCTGGCGAACACGATCTTCCTGCTTCCCGCCAGCCGGGCGCCCTCGAGGATGTTGATGGTGCCCAGCACGTTGACCTCAGCGTCGAACGTGGGACGGGCGACCGAGACGCGGACGTCGGCTTGGGCAGCCAGGTGGAACACGACTTCGGGCCGGCGCCGCTGCACGAGCTCGGCCACGGCGCCGTCGCGAATGTCGATGCGCTGGAACGACACGCGGTGCTCTCCGGCGGCCCTGGCGTCGGCCAGGTTGGCGAGCGACCCTGTCGACAGGTCGTCGACCACGTCGACACTGTGACCCTCGGCGACCAGTCGGTCGACGAGAGTCGACCCGATGAACCCCGCTCCCCCGGTGACGAGCGCCTTCATCCCAGCCGGGCTCCGACGAGCTGTTGGTCGGCATCGACAACGGCGCCACCGCCGACAACGGTCAGGTCGGAGAGCCGGGTGCCCGCACCGACGACCGCCCGCTCGCCCACGATCGAATGCTCGACGACGGCGCCCCCGCGGATGACGGCGCCGGGCAGGAGCACCGAATCGCGCACGACGGCGTCGCCCTCGACGCGAACGCCGGCACCCACAACGGAGCGTTCCACGCGACCTCTCGCGGCGACGTAGGCAGCGTCGCCGACCAGACTGGGCGGAAGGACCTCGCCGTCGACCACAGGACTGCCCAGGGTCCACACCTGTGCCGCCCTCTGCTCGGCGCCGGGCGCCGGCGTCTCGCCTCGAAGGCCGTCGAGCAGATCGAGCTGGGCCTTGAGATACGTGACGGGCGTGCCCACGTCGATCCAGTACGCGGGTGACGCCAGCGCGTACAGGGAGCCGCCGCGGACCATGGCCGGGAACACCTTCCGCTCGATCGACGACGGCCCGGCCGGGATCCGGTCGAGCACGGCGGGCTCCAGGACATAGATCCCCGCGTTGATGAAGTTGCTGGGCGCCGTCTCGGGCGATGGCTTTTCGACGAACGCCTCGACCTTGCCGCGCTCGTCGGTCGCGACCACGCCGTAGGCCGACGGGTCGTCGACCCGTGTCAGGGCGATCGTTCCTTCCGCGCCGTGGGTGCGGTGGAACTCGACGAGCGTGGTGAGATCGTGATCGGTCAGCACATCGCCGTTGACCACGACGAACGTCGATTCCACGCCGGCCCCCTTCGCCGCGAAACCGACGGCGCCGGCTGTGTCGAGCGGCTCGGGATCGATGGCGTACGAAAGAGCGACGCCGGCGGCGCGGTCGTCGGGAAAGGCGGTGAGGAAGGCGTCAGGCTGGTACCCCAGCGACAGCACGGCCTCGGTGACGCCGTGGGCGGCCAGGTGAGCGAGGACGCGCTCGATCACCGACACCTCGGCGACCGGCAGCATCTGCTTGGGAGTCGTGATCGTCAGGGGCTGGAGCCGGGTGCCGAGGCCCCCGACCAGCACCACCGCCATCATCGCCCGCTGGTGGGCGGTGCAGCAGGCGCTGACGTCGGCGGCGTCGAGGCGGGCGGTGTCGACGCGGGCGGCGTCAAGGCCGGCGCGTTGTTCGGCATCGTCGTCGGCGTGTTGCTGTGCTGGCCGGCACCGCCGTTGGCCCTGTTCACCTTGTCCTGCCAGTTGGGCGGCGGCGGCACGTCGGTGCCCTTGGGCACGAAGGCGATGGTGATCCACCCGTTGCGCGGGATCTTCAGCCTGTTGGGATCGCCGGTGACCGTCTTGCCGTTGGACTTGACGACAACCTCACCGGGCTGGTCGCCGCACTTCTGCTGACCGGTCGTCCACGTCTGGTTCAGCACCGTGAAGCTGTTGCGGCTCAACTTGAGACCGGGATAACCGGAGACGAAGCGGCCGAGGTTGGCGTGCTTGCCGGTGTCGAGAAGGGCGTCCTGCGGTTCGATGTGGATCACACCGTCGCCGTGGGTGTGCAGGCCGATGAGGTTGGGCGGCTGCGGAAGATCGGGAAGGAAGTTGCCACAGACGTCGAAGCCGTAGGCCGTGTGCCAATGGTCGTTGATCGTCGGCGCTTCGGCCACCGCCTTGTGGTGGGAGGCGTCACGTGAGAGCCATACGGTGAGCACGCCCAGCACGACGACGGCGGCGATCATCAGCGGATAGCCCCACGACCCGGCGCTGCGCCGGGTCGTGCGCCCCCCGCCTGTACGCGCGACGCGCGAGACCTTCTTGGACGACGATGCCTTGCCCATCTCGGCGCGGAACGTTACCGAACGGTCGCCAGTTCCCGACTCACGGGCGGGCGTGCGGACGGCCCCGGTACGCCCGCTGGAGCCACGCCAGCACGGTGCGAACCGCCAAGCCACCAGCCACGACAGGGAGGAGCAAGCGCCGCCGTCCGCGCGCCGTGCGCGCCGAGAACTGCAGCAGCGAGCGGTGGTGGGCGAGGATCATCCGATACGGCGCCAGCTCGCTGGACGCGCCCACGGTGTGGATCACCCGACCGGCCGGCTCGTAGCCCACTCCCCAGCCCGCCTCTCTCAGCCGCCAGCACAGGTCGACGTCCTCGACGTACATGAAGTAGGCCTCGTCGAAGCGGCCCAGCTCACCGAGGGCGGCGGCGCGGAGCATGAGACACGTGCCCGACGCCCAGTCGACCTCGACCGCCTTGGAGTGGTCCCAATCCAGGAGCCGGTACCGCCGGCTGAACGGATTCCTCGGGGCGATGAACCCGAGAAAGGCATGACCGATGGCGTCGGTCATGCT
>CADDZP010000237.1 GCA_902812475.1 Actinomycetota bacterium
CCCGGGCCGCACAGGCCCGACCATCGACGCGCAAGAAGCTGCGACGACGAGCCCTCGTCGAACGCAAACTCGCCGAGTCGAAGCGCCACGGCGCTGGCAAGGCGCGCTATCGCGGGGCGCGCAAGGTCCTGCTGCAGCAGCGGCTGACCGCCGCCATGGTGAACATGAAGCGCCTCTTCACGATCGACCCCGCGTTCGGAGGTGCCAGTGCCTGATCGCTTCGGCGCGCCATCGTTGAGATCCGTCCCGAACGGCCTTGCCCGTCCCCGAACCCCGTCGCCGAAGATCACTTCTTCGGCAACCACCTAGCCGTTCGGCGGCTCGAGCGGCTTGCTCGCGGCGTGGGCCTGGACCTGCGCCTGGAGTTGCGCCACCAAGCCAGGGACGTCGCCGCGGTAGTGGGCGAGAGCGAGGGCCAGTCGGAACTGGAAGTTGCCGGCGGTGTTGGCGTCGCACAGCAGGCCGGAGGTCTTCTGGCGGTTGGATACCTGGATCGCCGTCCACGGCGGAGTATCGAAATGCTGGTAGCCGAGGAGCTTGGCGAACGCCCACTCGCGCGTTTGCTTGGCGCCCTGGAACACGACGCGCTGGTCGGTGATGGTGGCGGTGCCAGTGTCGATCACGGTCGGCTGCTCGGCGCCAGCCTCGTAGTGACCGCGGGTGCCGCCGACGTGGTAGCGGACACCCTTGGCGACGCGGAAGCTGAAGCCCGAGTAGCCGCCGACGTAGTGGCCGGCGCCCCGGCGGGACTCGACGAGGCCGGCGCCGGTGAGCGTGAAGAAGGCATGCTCGTTGCGCTTGAGGACGAGCGGCAGGTTCGGGCTGTCGGGCGCCGTCAGCCCGTTGAACGTCTGGGCGACCTGGAGGAGCGATCGAAGGTTGGCGTCGGTCTCCTGCCACTGGGCCGCCGCTGCTCTGTAGTGGTCCTCGGCCACTTCGGCGACGTGGCGAGCGTGGTGCTCGTGCACGCTGTCGAACAGGCCCATCGGCGTCAGCAGCCCGTCGCTGCCGCGACGGTGCGACACGCTTGGGCCATCCGGGCGGGCGACAAGGTGGCCACGGCGCGTCGAAGCATCGTGCGGGGAACGGCGTCAATGTTGTCGAACTTGACGACACAGTCCGTCGGGACCCCGCCCTTGGCAGCGGTGAGCTCGAGCTCGGAGACGAGGTCGCGGCGCGTGTGTGTGAGGGGGGCGACGACGACCGATCCGAGGCGCTCGGCGACCGGATCCAGCGTCAACACGAGAACCGGACGGTCACCGCCCGGTGTCGCCCCAAACCAGGTCTCAACGCGCTGCATCGACCCAGCCCAACGGGTCCTCTGCCGGACCCCAGTCGGTGATCTCCGGGAGGAAGTGCTTGGCCGGCGTGAGCGGCTGGTCGGCCCATGTTCGGCGTCCCTCTCGCGTGCGAGGCGCACGATCTGCAGGCGCAGGCCCTCGCGCATGAGCTCGGAGCGGTCGACGCCGAGGCGCTGCGCCCACCGCCGGGCCTCTGCGGCGTCCTTCTCGTCTACGCGGAAGCGGAGCATCGTCATATGCGGACCCCATCTTGTACGACAGTCCTGCCTCGAAGCGACACGCAGCTGTTGCAGACGCACCTACGTTGCCGACCGCGGTACGACGCTGCCGGGACCGGTCAGCGCCACCGCTGGCGTGACCCGGGCCACCCGTCCTTCGAGCGCGAAGCCGACCTCATTACCGGGCCGAACCCCAGCCGGTCCTGCATCTGCTTGGCGATCACGTCCTATCGCTTCGGACCGACCGTCGAGGTCACACCAGTCGTATCGCCTCGCTCCAGCGTCGTGCTCGCTGGCGAGGCACACGACGTAATCGGATTAGCGACCGAGCCGGTGTGGCCGCGGACCTACGACCGGCCGAGGAGCCGGAGTGCTTCGTCCAGGGATCCGACGCCGTCGATGATGAGCGCTCGGCCGTAGGCCTGGCCGGCCTGGTCGTCGGGGACGACGAGGTACTCGGCGGGCGCCGATTCGGCCTCTTCGGCCTTCTCGCTGACGTAGCCGACGTCGGAGACCGATCCGCTGGCGCTGATGGCACCGGTGGCGGCGATCGTCTTGCCTTGGGCGTGGTCGTCGGCGCTGAGCATGTCGTCGATGAGCAGGGCGTAGACCAGGCCGGCTGACGGACCGACGACCGAGCGCGACCGGAACTGGACCTTGAACGGCAGGGTGCCCGACGGCCCGACGTTCAGCCCCGCCGCTCTGGCGCCGGCAACCGCCGCGTTCAGCCGGCTCTGGGTGAACTCGGCGGACAGGCGGTTCGCCGCCGTCGGGTCCGGCAACGACGAGGATGAGCCAACCTTGACCAGCCGTCGGTTCCCGTGCAGCTCGGCCGCAACGACGCCGAGCAACGTCGGGCGCTTGGTCTGCACGGTGAGCATGAGGTACACGCCCCGAGGAGCGTGGGCGCGAACGCCGGTGATGGTGACGTCCTGGGAGATGTCGACGGCCCGCCCAGGGGCGACGACGCCATAGGGCGGGTGGTACAGCGAAGCGGCGACCAGGGCGACGGTGAGCGTCGAAACGCCAACGGCCATCCACTCCCACGGCAACCGGCGCCGGGGCCTCACCGTCGTATCCATGCGCCAGGTCCGCATCGGCCGGCTCGCGCCCAGCTGGCGCAGTCGGTCCTCACGAGCGAGCTCGACGAGGCGGGCCTGGCGGGCGAGGGACGCGGTGAGGCGCTCGCGCAGACGGCGGACGTCGGCGACGAGGGGCACGAAGTGCTGGGAGTCGATCCCGAACCCGGTCATCGGCGTCAGCGCTCGAACCGTCGCCGGGTGCACGCCTCGCCCCAGCAGCGGAACCTCGCCGAAGTACGACCCCGGCCCGACCACGGCGAGGCGGACGCCGTCGCGGACGACCTCGGCCTGACCCTGCACGATGAACACGAACCACTTCGGCGTCTCGCCCTGTCGGGCCCAGACCTCGCCGGCGTCGAGCACGACCTCGTCGGCGAGGGCCGCCACCCGGCGCACGGCCGACGACGGGCACGACGCCAGCAGGGGATGGGCACGCAGCCGGGCCAGCTTGAGGCCGTCCTTCCGGCGCTCGAGCGAGATGGTCGTCATCGCCACCCCATCGACCGTGAGGCTAGTGACCGCGGGCGCGCCGGCGCACCGCCTACGCCGTCTGGATGCCGGCGGCCTCCTCGAGGCCGAGCTCGGCGATGGCGACCTCGCGCATCTTGAACTTCTGGACCTTGCCGGTGACTGTCATCGGGAACTCGTCGGCCGTCTTCCAGTAGCGGGGCACCTTGAAGTGGGCGAGGCGCTCGCGGCAGAACTCCCGCAGCTCGTCGTCGGTGGCGCTGTCGCCTTCCCGGAACGTGAGCCACGCCATGAGCTCCTCGCCCATGCGGGCGTCGGGCACGCCGATGACCTGCACGGCGGCCACCGCCGGGTGCTGGAACAGCACCTCCTCGATCTCGCGGGGGTAGATGTTCTCGCCGCCCCGGATGACGAGGTCCTTGGCGCGACCCACGATGTTGACGTAGCCCTCCTCGTCCATGACGGCGAGGTCGCCGGTGTGCATCCAGCCCGCGGCATCGACAGCCTCAGCGGTGGCTGAAGCGTTCTCCCAGTAGCCGCGCATGACGAGGTAGCCGCGCGAGCACAGCTCGCCCGGCGACCGCGTCGGCACGGTGGCGCCCGTCGTCGGGTCGACGATCTTGACCTCGACGTGGGGGAGGACCGTCCCGACCGTTGACGTGCGCCGGTCGAGGTCGTCGCTGCGACGGGTCATCGTCGACGCCGGCGACGTCTCGGTCATGCCGTAGGCGATGGTGATCTCCTGGGCGTGCATCTCGTTGACGACGCGCTTCATGACCTCGACGGGGCACGGCGCACCGGCCATGATCCCGGTGCGCAGGGACGTCAAGTCGAGGTCACCGAAGTGCGGCGACTCGAGCATGGCGATGAACATCGTGGGCACGCCGTAGATCGACGTGCAGCGCTCTTCGGCGATGGCGTCGAGCGTGGGGTCTGGTGCGAACGACTCGGCCGGATACACCATCGTCGCACCCGACGACACACAGCCGAGGTTGCCGATGCCCATGCCGAAGCAGTGGTACAGCGGCACGGGGATGCACACTCGGTCGGCGTCCGAATAGCCGAGGACGTCGGCGATGGACGCCGCGTTGTTGAGGATGTTGTGGTGGGTGAGCGTCGCCCCCTTGGGGTTGCCGGTCGTCCCGCTCGTGTACTGGATGTTGATCGGGTCGTCGCAGTCGAGGGCTGCCTCGCGCTCGTGCAGGCGGGTGACGCCGACGGAGCGGCCGCCGTCGACCAGCGAATCCCAGTCGGGGCCCAGCACGACGACGCGCTCGAGGGCGGGCAGCGACGCACGCACCGACGCCACCATGTCGACGTAGTCAGACGTCTTGAAGCTGGGCGCCGTGACCAGCATGCGCACGCCGGACTGGCCCAGGGCGTAGGCGAGCTCAGCCGGGCGGTAGGCGGGATTGACGTTGACGAGGATGGCGCCCACCCGGGCCGTGGCGAATTGCAGCAGCGTCCACTCGACGCGCGTCGGCGACCAGATGCCGACACGGTCACCGGGTTCGATGTCGATGGCCAACAACCCGCGGGCGACGTCTCGGACCTCCGCGGCGAGCTCGGACCAGGTCAGGCGCACGTCCTGGTGGCGGCTCACCAGGGCCAGTCCGTCGGGCAACCGGGCCGCCGTCGCAGCCAGCGCCTCGCCGATGGTCTGACCCGTGAGCGCCCGGGCGGACGGACCCGATGCGTACGACCTCATTGCTGTCCTCCGTGTTCGGGCGCGTCGAGCCAGGTGCGATCGACGCGCAGCGCTCGCCAGTCCTCGGGGACGGCCACGGTCAGACCGCCGTCGACGGGGATGTTGGCGCCGGTGACGTAGGTCGACGCATCCGACGCCAGCCAGACGCAGACGCCCACCAGATCGGCCGGACTGCCCCACCGGCCCATGGGCACGTCGCCGGCGATCATCGCCGCAGCCCCGCTCTCGACGAACGCCCGGTTGATCTCGGTGTCGATCCACCCGGGGCTGACCATGTTCATGCGGACGCCGGCCGGCCCCCACTCCTGGGCGAGGGCCTGGGTGAGGTTGAGCACGCCGGCCTTGGCCACGCTGTAGGGGGTGATCGCCGGCCACGGCCGGAACGTCGACGGCGAGCCGATGTTGATGACCGAGCCCCGGCCCCGGTCCACCATGTGCCGGCCGACCAGCCGGGTGAGGCGGACCACGCTCGTCAGGTTGAGAGCCACGACCTTCTCGAAGCCCTCCTCGCGGATGTCGAGGAACGGCGCGTTGAAGACGGGCCCGCCGGCATTGTTGACGAGCACGTCGATGGCGCCGAACTCCTCGACGGTGGACGCCACCAGGCGCTCGAGGTCTGCGGGCACGGTGACGTCGCCCGGCACCGACAGCGCCCGCCGGCCTGCGGCCTCCACGGCCTTGGCCGTCGTCTCCAGCGCGTCGGCCGAGCGGGCGGCCAGGGCGACGTCGGCCCCGGCCTCGGCGAAGGCGACGGCGATGGCCTCGCCCATCCCTCGGGACGCGCCGGTGACCAGGGCGACCTTCCCCTCGAGGCTGAACATCTCCCTTGCCACCAGCAGGCGCGTGCTTACACCGCCGTTCAGGCGGGGTCAACGCGTTCGGCTACTCGATCGCGACCGGGTCGCCCACGGCGATCTCGCCGGGCGCCTCGGCGTCGGCGTACACCCCGACGCACGGGTACGGCGTACCGGAGCCGGTGACGTCGAGATCGTTGTGCTTGGCGATCGCGCACAGGACCTCGCGGTCGGCGGGCGGGTCGCCCACGCCGGTCGAGCATGCAGGGCGCGCCGTG
>CADDZP010000238.1 GCA_902812475.1 Actinomycetota bacterium
TCCGACACCCGTCCGCTGGGCGAGCTGGAACGGGCAGCGCTGGCCGGGCCTCCCGTTCGTCCGTTCGGCGCGGCGCTGGCCGCGCCGGGCATGGGCGTCATCGCCGAGATCAAGCGGCGGTCGCCGTCCAAGGGCGACCTGGCGGGTGACCTCGTGCCAGCCGTGCTGGCCAAGGCGTACATGGACGGGGGCGCCGACTGTCTGTCCGTCCTGACCGACGCCGAGTTCTTCGGGGGCGCTCCCGACGACCTGGCAGAGGCGCGCGCCGCGTGCAACGTTCCCGTGTTGCGCAAGGACTTCACCGTCAGCGAGGCCGACGTGTACGACGCCCGGGCCATGGGCGCCGACGCCGTCCTCCTGATCGTCGCTGCCCTCGACGACGCCGAACTGTCGTCGTTTCGTCTGCTCGCCGACCAGCTGGGAATGGCGTCCCTCGTCGAGGTCCATGACGACGAGGAGCTGAGCCGTGCGCTGGACGCCGGCGCCAAGCTCGTCGGCGTCAACCAGCGCGACCTGCGGACGTTCGATGTCGACCGGGCCTGTGCCGAGCGGCTCGCCGAGGCCATGCCGCCCGGCGTCGTGAAGGTCGCTGAATCGGGGATCGTCGACCGCGCCGACGTGGTCCGCCTGGCTGCGTGCGGCTACGACGCCGTCCTCGTGGGTGAGGCGCTCGTGACCAAGGCCGACCCCGTCGCAGCCGTCCGTTCGTTGAAAGGAGCCCGTTGATGCGCTGGACCCTGCCTCCCGACCGGTTGCCCGACGCCTGGTTCAACGTCCTGCCCCACCTGCCGGCGCCGCTGGACCCGCCGCTGCATCCGGCGACGCGCCAGCCGGTCGGCCCCGACGACCTGGCGCCCCTGTTCCCGATGGCGCTCATCGCCCAGGAGGTGGCGGCCGAGCCGTGGGTCGACATCCCCGGTCCGGTGGCCGACGTGCTGCGGCTGTGGCGGCCGACGCCGCTGGTCCGAGCCCGGCGCCTGGAAGAGGTCCTGGGCACCCCGGCCCGCATCTACTACAAGGACGAGTCGGTGTCTCCGCCGGGCTCGCACAAGCCCAACACCGCCGTCGCCCAGGCCTTCTACAACAAGGAGGAAGGCATCGCCCGGCTCAGCACCGAGACCGGCGCCGGGCAGTGGGGGAGCGCCCTGTCGTTCGCGTGCCAGCTGTTCGGGCTCGAGTGCCACGTGTACATGGTGCGGGCGTCGTTCGAGCAGAAGCCGTACCGCCGGGTGATGATCGAGACCTGGGGCGGCGACGTGGTGCCGTCGCCGGTCGACGATCCCGACCACCCGGGTTCGCTCGGGACCGCCATCAGCGACGCCGTGCGGGACGCGGCCACGCGCGACGACACGCACTATTCGCTGGGCTCGGTGCTCAACCACGTCCTGCTGCACCAGACGGTGATCGGCCTGGAGGCCAAGGAGCAGCTGATGCTGGCAGGCGAGGAGCGTCCCGACGTCGTCATCGGCAGTTGCGGCGGGGGCTCCAACCTCGCCGGGATCTCCCTGCCGTTCGTACCCGACGCGGGCGTGCGCCTCGTCGCCGTCGAGCCGTCGTCGTGCCCGACGCTGACCGGCGGCCGCTTCGACTACGACTTCGGCGACACCGCGGGCATGACGCCGCTGCTGTCGATGTACACGCTGGGCCACGACTTCGTGCCGCCGCCCATCCACGCCGGCGGCCTGCGCTACCACGGCGACGCCCCGATCATCTCCAACCTGGTCAACAACGGCCGCATGGAGGCCATGGCGTATCCCCAGGGCAAGGTGTTCGAGGCCGCCGTCCAGTGGGCGCGCACGCAGGGCACGATCCCGGCGCCGGAGACCAGCCACGCCGTCCGCGCCGTCGTCGACGAGGCCCTGGCGGCCAAGGAGGAGGGCGCCGACCGCGTGATCCTGTTCAACTACTCGGGCCACGGCCTCCTCGACCTGCAGGCCTACGACGACTACCTGCACGATCGCCTGGACGGGTAACACCCGCCAGTAGCCTGGCGAGCGTGTTCGTCAAGATCTGCGGGACGACGACCGAGGAGGACGCCCTGCTGGCCGTGGCCATGGGCGCTGACGCTGTGGGCTTCATCTTCGCCCCGTCGCCCCGTCAGATCAGTCCCGCCCAGGCGCGCGACATCGCCCGGCGGCTGCCGCCCGAGGTCCTGACCGTGGGCGTGTTCCGCAACGAGCTGCCCGAGCGGGTCGTCGAGGTGGTGAACGCCGCGGGCCTGCGCGGCGCCCAGCTGCACGGCCGGGAGACGCGCGACCAGGCACGGTTCGTCAAGGAACGCGTGCCCGTGGTGTTCCAGGCCTTCGTGGCCGGCGACCCCGCCATCCGCAGCGCCCGGGACTACGGCGCCGATGCCGTCCTGCTCGATTCGCCGTCGCCGGGCTCGGGTGAGGTCTTCGACTGGCGCCTCGCCGACGGCGTCCCCGACGGCGTGCGCCTGCTGATGGCGGGCGGCCTGAATGCCGACAACGTCGGGGAGGCGGTCGCCGCCGTGCACCCCTGGGGTGTCGACGTGGTGACGGGCGTGGAGTCGCGACCTGGGCACAAGGACCCGGTGAAGGTGCGCGAGTTCGTGGCCAACGCCAAGCGGGCCGAGCCCCGCCGGGAGCCGGCGTCGGTCACCGACGGGCCGTACGACTGGGAAGAGCTGGGGAGCTAGCGGCCATGGCTCTGCCCGAGCCGAGCCCCGACGGCCGGTTCGGGGAGTTCGGCGGACGCTTCATCCCCGAGTCGCTGATCCCCGCGTGCCGCGAGCTCGAGGCCGCCTTCCGCGCCGCGTGGGGTGACCCCGCCTTCCATGAGGAGTACGGGCGCCTGCTGCGCGACTACGGCGGACGGCCGACGCCGGTCACCGAGTGCCACCGCCTCTCCGAGCGCCTCGGCGTACGCGTCCTGCTCAAGCGAGAGGACCTGACCCACACGGGATCGCACAAGATCAACAACGTCGTGGGCCAGGCCCTGCTCACCCGGCGCATGGGCAAGCAGCGGGTCATCGCCGAGACGGGCGCAGGCCAGCACGGCGTGGCCACGGCGACGGCGTGCGCCCTGTTCGGCCTCGAGTGTGTCGTCTACATGGGCGAGGTCGACGTCGAGCGCCAGGCCCTCAACGTCTTCCGCATGGAGCTCCTCGGCGCCGATGTCATCCCTGTGGGCAGCGGCAGTCGCACGCTCAAGGACGCGGTCAACGAGGCGCTGCGCGACTGGGTGGCCAACGTCGAGACGACGCACTACTGCATCGGGTCGGTGATGGGCCCGCACCCGTACCCGTGGATGGTGCGTGAGTTCCAGAGCATCCTCGGCACCGAGGCGCGTGAGCAGACGCGGGCCATCGTCGGCGCCGACCCCGACGTGGTGGTCGCGTGCGTCGGCGGCGGCTCGAACGCGGCGGGGACCTTCGCCGGGTTCGCGGACACGCCTGCACGTCTCGTCGGGGTCGAGGCCGAGGGTGGCGCTGCCATCGGCCACGGCGTGCCCGGCGTCGTGCACGGCATGAAGTCGTTCCTCGTGCAGGACGAAGAGGGCCAGGTGCTCGAGGCCCACTCGATCTCGGCCGGTCTCGACTATCCCGGCGTCGGCCCCGAGCACTCCTACCTGTCGGCCACGGGACGGGCCACGTATGTGACGGCCGGCGACGACGAGGTCCTCGACGCCTTCAAGCTCCTCAGCCAGACCGAGGGCATCATTCCCGCGCTCGAGTCGGCCCACGCGCTGGCGTGGGTCGTCCGCGCTGCGGGCACCGACGAGCTGCCCACCGGCGCGGTGGTGCTGATCACGCTGTCGGGCCGGGGCGACAAGGACGTGGCCCAGGTTCGCGAGTTGCTGTCTTGACCGAACCACGGCGGTCAGGACCCGCGTTGCGTGCCGCCCGTGATGCGGGCCGGAAGCTGCTCGTGCCCTATGTCACCGGCGGCCTCGGCGCCGACTGGTGCGACGTGGTGGCCGCGTGCGCGGCGGCCGGCGCCGACGCCGTCGAGGTCGGGATCCCTTTCTCGGACCCGGTGATGGACGGGCCGACGATCCAGGAGGCGTCGACGCGGGCGCTCGCCCGAGGGGCCACGCCCGCATCGATCGTCGCCGCCCTCGGCGAAGTCGACGCCGGCATTCCCCTCGTGGTGATGACGTACTACAACGTCGTCTTCCGCGGCGGCCATCGTCGCTTCGCACGGTCGCTCGTCGAGCACGGCGTCTCGGGCGCCATCGTCCCCGACCTTCCGCTCGACGAGTTCGGTGAGTGGGCTCGCGCTGCGGATGACGCGGGCGTGGAGACGATCTTGCTGGCGGCGCCGACGACGCCCGACGATCGGCTCGTGGAGATCTGCGAGCGCAGCCGAGGTTGGGTGTACGGGGTGGGCCTGATGGGCGTGACGGGGGAGCGGACGTCGCTGGCGGCTTCGGCGGCGACGATGGCCAAGCGCCTCAAGGCCGTCACCGACCTGCCGGTGCTGATCGGCGTCGGCGTGTCGACGCCCGAGCAGGCCGTGGAGGTGTCGGCCGCTGCGGACGGCGTCGTCGTCGGCTCGGCCCTCGTGCGCCGCCTGCTCGAAGGGGGCGGCCCCGAAGCCGCCGCCGCCTTTGTCGGCGAGCTCCGCAGCGCCCTGGACGGCATGGCGTGAGCCGCCACTGCGAGCTGTGCGAAGCCGCCCGCATCACCGAGTGGTTCCACGAGGACGACATCTGCTGGGTGGCCGACTGTGAGATCTGCGCCGTGCCCATGGTCGTCTGGAAGCGCCACGGCCCCGAGCCGCCCGAGCGCGAGCGCACGCACATGCTCGCCACCCTCGAGCGCATCGGAACGGCGCGGTTCGGCGAGGGCGGTTTCCACGTCGACGCCGTCATGCGCCAGATACCCGACCACTTCCACGCCCACGCCCGCGACCCGGGCTGGTGGATGCGCCGCTTCGCGCGTCGGTGAGGCCGGTCGGACGCGAACCCGGGGCGGCCCGGGCACGGCTGGGGAACGTGCCACGGGACCACCCCGGGAAATTGGGCAAGACCGGGTTACCGCTACAGACCGTGACGGCTCCACCGCTTGCCAGCGATTGACGCCACGCGCAGTGGTCTTTACCCCAGTTGTACGAGCGGGACGCCTCAACGTGTCGCCTTTGCTGCCAAACACCTGGTCGTTCGACCTATTTCGTGGGCGCCCGGCAGGAAGGCAGTCGGGCTGCCCCGAACACTGGTCGCAGGGCGACCACGTGGCGTGGGCAGCCATGACTGAGGGCGATGGACCAGAGGATCCGGGAGCACGGCGACGACCGCACGCAGTTGTTCGCCGACCTGTACGCGGCCTACTACCGGCCCCTCGTCGCCTTCTGTCACCGGCTGACGTCGGGCTCCGACGGCGAGGAGCTGGCCCAGGAGGCGTTCCTGCGGGCGTGGTCGTCGTGGGACCGCTACGCCCCCAGCCGGCCGTTCTGGCCCTGGGTGTCGACGATCGCCCGCCGCCTCTGCATCGACCACGGCCGCCGGCTGCGGACGGCGCAGGAGCGCGGGCCCTGGGCCCTGGACGGCCGGGTCTCGGCAGTCCCGACTCCCGACGAGCTGCTCGAGGCGAGCGAGGAGTACCGCTGGGCACGCGCCGCGCTGGCCCAGCTCAGGCCTGACCAGCGCCGCGTCATCCGCCTCCGGGACGTCGAGGGCTGGAGCTACGACCGCATCGCCGACCACGAGGGCGTCACCGTGGAGTCGGTGCGCGGATCGCTGCGCCGGGCCCGCTCCCGTCTGCGACTCGTGTACGCCCAGATGTCGTCGGGCAGCGCCGTGGTCGTCATCCTCGTCGTGCTGCGTGATCTCCGTCGCCGGGCCGCCGAGATCTCCCATCG
>CADDZP010000239.1 GCA_902812475.1 Actinomycetota bacterium
CCACAACGGTCTCGACGATGTGAAGGACCGCATCGTCGAGTACCTGGCCGTGCGCAAGCTGCGCGTCGACAGGGGGCTGTCGGCGTCGGCTGAGCGCGGGGCGGGGGCGATCCTTGCCCTCGTGGGCCCGCCGGGTGTCGGCAAGACGTCGCTCGGCGAGTCCGTGGCCCGCGCCCTGGGCCGCAAGTTCGCCCGCGTGTCCCTCGGCGGCGTCCGAGACGAAGCCGAGATCCGCGGGCACAGGCGTACTTACGTCGGGGCCATGCCGGGCCGCATCGCCCGCGCCTTGAAGGAGGCGGGGACGATGAACCCGGTGCTCCTCCTCGACGAGGTCGACAAGCTGGGCAACGACTGGCGCGGTGACCCGTCCTCGGCGTTGCTCGAGGTCCTCGACCCGGCCCAGAACCACACCTTCCGCGACCACTACCTCGAGGTCGAGCTCGACCTGTCCGAGGTGCTGTTCATCGCCACTGCGAACGTGGCCGACACGATCCCCGGCCCGCTGCTCGACCGCATGGAGTTGATCCGTCTCGACGGGTACACCGAGGACGAGAAGCTCGCCATCGCTCGTGACCACCTGCTCGGGCGCCAGCTCGATCGCACCGGCCTGGGCGCCGACGAGGTCGTGCTGACCGACGACGCCCTGCGGGCGATCGTCGTCGACTACACCCGAGAGGCGGGCGTCCGCCAGCTCGAGCGCGAGCTCGGCAAGGTGTTGCGCAAGGTGGCCACCAAGCTGGCGTCCGGCGACAGCCAGGCCCCGGTCGTGGTCGAGGGAAACGACGTCCGCACGTACCTGGGCCGTCCGAAGTTCTTCCTCGAGGCCGCCGAGCGCACTCAGGTCCCGGGTGTGGCGACGGGTCTGGCCGTCACCGGCACGGGTGGCGACGTGCTCTTCGTGGAAGCGACGGCGATGCCGGGCGAGACCGGCCTGTCGGTCACCGGTCAGCTGGGCGACGTCATGAAGGAGTCGTCCGAGATCGCCCTCTCGTACGTGCGCTCGCACGCCTCGGATCTGGGCCTGCCCGCCGACGCCTTCGAGAAGCGCCGCTTCCACCTGCACGTGCCGGCCGGTGCCGTCCCCAAGGACGGCCCGTCTGCTGGTGTGACAATGACGACGGCACTCGTGAGCCTGCTCACCGGCCGGCCGGTGAAGTCGACGGTCGGTATGACCGGTGAGGTCACGCTGCAGGGAAGGGTGCTGCCCATCGGCGGCGTCAAGCAGAAGGTGCTGGCCGCCCACCGGGCCGGGCTGACCGAGGTCATCCTCCCGCAGCGCAACGGCGCCGATCTCGAGGACGTCCCCGAGGCCGTCCGCGAGGAGATGCAGTTCCATCTGGCCGAAGACGTCCGCCAGGTCTTCGAGTGGGCCCTCGCCACCGCCGAGCCGGAGGCCGTCGCCGCCGAGCCCGCCGCCGCCTGAACCCCCCTTCGCATTCTTGGCGCAGAAATGTGCGTTGAGCGCACATTTCTGCGCCAAGAACGAAGGATGACAGGCTGATGCCGTGCACGGACCGCCTCGGGCGCCACGGCGTCCCACGCCGCTGACCGCTCACGGCGACACGCGCATCGACGACTGGTACTGGCTGCGCGAGCGCGACGACCCCGAGGTGATCGGCTACCTCGAGGCCGAGAACACGTGGGCCGAGCAGGTGATGGGCCACACCGCCGAGTTCCAGGACGCCCTGTTCGACGAGATCAAGGGCCGCATCCAGGAGACCGACATGTCGGCCGCGGTCGCCAACGGGCCCTGGTGGTACTACACGCGGACCATCGAGGGCCTGCAGTACGGCGTCCACTGTCGGCGCCGTCGGCGGGCGGACGAACCAGCGGCGGCGGCCATGGCGGACACGACGGGCGAGGACGTGATCCTCGACGAGAACGCGCTCAGCACCGGCCACGACTACTTCGCCCTCGGCGCCGCCGCCATCAGTCCCGACCACCGGCTGCTCGCCTACTCGACCGACTTCGAGGGCGACGAGGTGTACACGCTGCGGGTGCGCGACCTCGACACGGGCACCGAGCTCGCCGACGAGATCCCGGGCACGTACTACGGCGTGGAGTGGAGCGAGGACGGCCAGACGCTGTTCTACACGGTGCTCGACGAGGCCAAGCGCCCCTGGCGCATCTATCGGCACGGTCTGGGCAGCGACGTCGACGCCGACGTCGTCGTGTACGAGGAGGAGGACGAGGCGTTTCACGTCGGCGTCGGCAAGACGCGTTCTCGGGAGTGGATCGTGCTCGGGTCCCACAGCATGGTGACGTCGGAGGTGAGCGTCGTCCCGGCCAACGACCCGACGGCCCAGCCGCGCGTCGTGGCACCGCGGCGCCAGGACGTCGAGTACGACGTCGACCACCACGGTGACCGGTTCTTCATCGTGACCAACGACGACGCCGAGAACTTCAAGCTCGTCGAGGCACCCGTCGAGGATCCCCACCCCCACAACTGGCGCGACGTCGTGGCCCATCGCGACGACGTGCGCCTGCTGGGCGTCGACGCCTTCGCCGGCCACCTTGTGCTCTACGAGCGGGCTCAGGCGCTCACCCGCCTCCGCATCATGCACCTCGCCGACGGCGACGTGCACACCGTCGAGCAGCCCGAGCCTGTGCACACCGTCGGCCCCGGTCTCAATCCCGAGTACGAGACGACGATGCTGCGCTTCCACTACTCGTCGCTTGTCACGCCCGACCAGGCCGTCGACTACGACATGGAGACCCGGGACCGCTCGCTGGTGAAGCAGCAGTCCGTGCTCGGCGGCTACGACCCCGCGAACTACGCGACCGAACGCCTGTGGGCCGCCGCGCCGGACGGCACCCGGGTGCCGATCTCGCTGGCCTTCCGCCGCGACCGCGACCCGGGCGGCCCGCTGCTGCTCTACGGGTACGGCTCCTACGAGCACAGCATCGACCCCCGCTTCTCCTCGATCCGCCTGAGCCTCCTCGACCGCGGCGTCGCCTACGCCATCGCCCACGTGCGCGGCGGCGGAGAACTGGGGCGGCGCTGGTACGAGGACGGCAAGCTCCTCCGCAAGAAGAACACCTTCACCGACTTCGTCGCCTGCGCCGACCAGCTGGTGACCAACGGCTACACGACGCCTGCCGGGCTCGTCGCCAGGGGCGGCAGCGCGGGCGGACTGTTGATGGGCGCTGTCACCAATCTCCGACCCGACCTGTTCGCCGCCATCGTCGCCGAGGTTCCGTTCGTCGACGCCCTGACGACGATCCTCGACGAATCACTACCGCTGACCGTCATCGAGTGGGAGGAGTGGGGCAACCCGGTGGCGTCGGAGGAGGTGTACTTCTACATGAAGTCCTACGCGCCCTACGACAACGTGGAGGCCAAGGACTACCCGGCCATGCTCGTGCGCGGCGGTCTCAACGACCCCCGCGTCGGCTTCTGGGAACCGGCCAAGTGGGTGGCCAAGCTCCGGGCCACCAAGACCGACGACAACGCCCTCGTGCTCAAGACCGACATGGGCGCCGGCCACGGCGGCCCGTCCGGGCGCTACGACGCCTGGCGGGACGAGGCCTACGTCCTCGCCTTCATCCTCGACGCCGTCGCCCTCAGCACCTGATCCGGTCCGCTCTGCCCGGTCGTTGTGTGTCGTCGCTCTGCCGCGTCGGCGCCACCCGCGTCGCACGCTTGCCGATGCCAGGGTCCCTGGTGGGCAAGCGCTCAGCTGAATGTCGCCTCCCAATTTTGTCGGCGCATGACCCAGATCACGAACGTTCCGGTCTGCCCAGCGGCTCGGCGGGGCCGCTGCTCTCGGCGTTCCGGCTGGTATCCGAGCTTCGCCGGGATCCTGGCGCTGGCGTGGTTCGCTTCATCGACATGGATCTCGACAACGTCAACTTCAGGGAGCCACTCGAACGCCGCGGCGGTAAGGGCGCGCGCCGCCGCGGTCGCGTACCCACGGTGGTGACGGTCGGAGCGAACCCAGTAGCCGATCTCGATTCCACCGGGTCCGACGCGCGGAAGAAGCGCGCACCCGCCGACCAGCTCGTCTGTTGCCAGTTCCCTGAGCACGTAGCCGAATTCAGTTCCCTCCTCGAACGCAGCCTCGCCGCGTCGAAAGGCCTCTCGCTGGGCAGAGCGCGACGGAACACCGTCAGCCGCCCAATCCATCCAGAGCCGCAGGTCTTCGATGCTGGCCTCCATCGCGGCCAGAGCATCCTCAGTATGGGCGACTCGCCATCGACAGAGCCGCAAAGGGTCTGCCGACAGGACCGCTGGCATTCTGGGCACCACCACAGCTTGCCGCTCCCTGCGTTCTTCCGGCGCCTACTCGCCGTCGAGCGCGAGATCGCCGGCGCGATGCCGTTGCCCGAGTCATGACACCTCTGCCAGCTGCTCCTCGCCTCCTTGCCGTTTGCGTCGCTTCAGAACGACGATTCGCTCGTCGAGGGCGTCGCCGCGGTTCTCGCCGACGGCGTGACATGGTCTGGCGATGGGCGAGCGGTCCAGTTCTTTCGCGCCGCGGGCGGCAGGGCCTCAAAGGCGGCGTCTCTGTGCAGGAAGTGCCGCTGTACGACGACGAGCGCGCAGAGACATCGGGCGCGTCGCCCGGAAGGCAGGGGTCCGACTGGTTTCAGGACTTCGTGGCACGTACCAGGACGCCGCGTTTGGTCAGCCACAGAGGTAGGCGGTCGTTGTCACGCGCCGAGGTACAGGCGTAGCAGCGACCGCCCCGTCGCAGTACGCGATTCGCCTCACGGAGCGCAGTCGCGGGGTCCTCGACGTGGTAGAGGCACCACAAGAGCGTGACCTCGGCGAACACGCCGCCTCGAAACGGCAGTGCGCGCATGTCGGCGAGGACGAGCGGCCGGTACGAGTTCGCCCGCAGCTGTGTCGGCGAGGAATCCACGCCGGTCCACGCCACTGAGCTGTCGAGGAGAGACGCCAGGCGGCCTTCCCCGCAGCCAACGTCGAGAACGGGACCGCCGAGCTCGGGCGCAACCACCTCGTGGACGTCGAATGGAGACGTCCACGCAGTCCAGCGCTCGGAGTCAGAGTCGTAGTCCGGCGGCAGGACAGCCACCGATCAATCGTCGCGCCACCGACGCCATCCGTGGCACCGTGACCGAGGTACTGGACGATGATCACGTCAGGGAGGCGGCGAAGGCGTTCGCCGCAGTCATCGCCGATTGCGGGGGCGCGGCCGAGGCCGTGCGAGAGCTGGAAGCCCCTACTGAGCCCAGGCGTGCCGACCACGACCGTAGAGCGGCGGGATCTGGGCTGAACACGTTTGGTCGTCGCCACCGGTGAGAAGAACACCTTTTTGTCCTTGAGCGAGCAGGGAGGGGAATCGTGGAGCACCGACCACGCAGCGCGCGGATCGATCCGGGGACGCCAGTCCAGGTGCGGAGCGGCTACGGGTCCTCGTGGGCCAGCGGCTTCGAAGTGGCAGGCGTCGACGGCGACGGCGCCCGCTATCGGGTGCGCAGGGTCTCGGACGGCCAGGTGCTGCCCGAGCCCTTCGACGACGACGCCCTCCGCCGGGAGACGCCGCCGACCTGACCCCCACGCGCCAATGCCAACTGGCGGGCACTGACGCGAGCGCCAGAACGTCGCCAGTTCGACGCTACGACGGCCGGGGCGTTGGACCGGCCTGGGTGTGCTGGGTGCCGTCGGGCTCGGTGGCCCACGGCGCCGGCCGGCCCCATTCGTCGTCGAAGACCAGCTCGGCCAGCGGGCGGCGTCGCACGGGCCCGTGGTGCCGTTCGGGGTATCCGAGGGGAATGGTGGCCGCGACGGCGACGCCCTCCGGAACGCCGAGGAGCTGGCGGAGCTCGTCCTCGACCGGCGCGTGCCACATGGT
>CADDZP010000240.1 GCA_902812475.1 Actinomycetota bacterium
GGTCGTCGACGAGCACGCACGCGCCGCCTCGACCGCCCTCAACCGCCTCGCCGACGACCTGGTGCTGCTTGTCCATGTCGGCCTGGATCTCGGCGAAGGATGGATCACGCTCGACGAGGACGGGCGCACAGAGCCGACTCGGCCACGTCGTGGCCCCGCACGGCGGCCTCGTAGATCATCCAGAGGCGGCCGATCGCATGCGCCTTCTCGGTGTCGCCAGGCCTGAGGGCGGCCAGTCCCCGGCACAGATCATCGCCGTGCATCCGCAGCGCCAGGTGCGCCAGATGGAAGCGCCTGAGGTCGGCCTCTCGCGCCGGTGCGTCGGTTGCGGCGTCGTTTGCTGCGTCGTCGTGGTGCAATTCGAGTGACACGATCCCCTCCCCCTGGGGCATCCATGCTAGGGCGGCCCGAGGCCCGAGTCAGCACATTTTCCGAGCTCGCTACCGCTTCTTGAGGAGGTCGGATGCCTTGGTGTCGTGCACCTCCCTGCGCCCCTTGCTGATGGTCCGCACGTCGACGTCGGCCGCCCGGGCCCGCAGGGCGCCGACGGTGCACTGCTCCTTGGGAACCCGGGCGAAGGGATCGAAGCGGTAGTGGCCGATGGCGTTCTGCCACGTCATCTTGTCGATCTCGTCGTCGGGGACGCCGTCGAGGGACTTCATGAGGCGCTCGGGCGACGTCGGCCACGTCGAGTCGGAGTGCGGGTAGTCGGCTTCCCAGCAGATCGTGTCGATGCCGACGCGGTGGCGCATCTCGACGCCGGTCGGATCGTCGATGAAGCAGGTGACGATGCGCTCACGGAACAGCTGGCTCGGGAGCTGGTCGCCGAAGTCCTGGCCCGTCCACGGGTGGTGGCGCTCGTAGATCCAGTCGACGCGGTCGAGGAAGTAGGGAATCCATCCGATGCCGCCCTCGGAAAGTGCGAACCGCAGCGTGGGGAACGCCCGCAGCACGCGCGACCACAGCAGGTCGGCGGCCGCCTGCACGATGTTGATGGGCTGCAGCGTGATCAGCACGTCGATGGGCGCGTCGGACGCGGTGACGACGAGCTGGGACGACGAGCCGATGTGGAGGCAGATCAGCATGTCCTCGTCGGCGCACGCCTTCCAGAACGGATCCCAGTAGTGGTTGTGGAAGCTCGGCAGCTTGAGCTTCTCGGGGTTCTCCGAGAAGGAGATGGCGTGCACGCCCTTGGCCGCGACGCGGTGGACCTCAGCGGCGGCGACGTCGGCGTCCCACAGCGCCGGCAGCGCCAGGGGAATGAACCGTTCGGGGTAGGCGCCGGCCCAGTCCTCGATGTGCCAGTCGTTGTAGGCCTGGAGCACGGCCAGGGCCAGGTCCTTGTCCTTGGTGCGGGCGAACAGCTGGCCGCACAGTTGAGGGAACGACGGGAAGCACATCGAACCCAGCACGCCGTTGGCGTCCATGTCGCGGACCCGCTGGTGGATGTCCCAGGTGCCGACGCGCATCTCGTCGAACGACGTCGGCTCGAGCCCGTACTCCTCGGGGGGCCGGCCGGCGACGGCGTTGAGGCCGATGTTCGGAAGCTCCTTGCCCTGGAAGAGCCAGGCGTCGGATCCGTCCGCCCGGTGGATGAGCCGGGGCGCCTCGTCCCTCCACTTGTCGGGGATGTGGCGCTCGAACATGTCGGGCGGTTCGACGACATGGTCGTCGACGCTGATCAGGATCATGTCTTCCAGGCGCATGCCCACATCGTCGCGCTGCGCCGGGTGTCAATGCCCAAGTCAAGCCCGGCTGACACACGTCCTTTCCGACTTTCGTGCGTCAATGCCCAACTATTGGGCATTGACGCACGAAAGTCGGGCAGTGGCCCGGGGTAGAACCGGGCCATGACGCTCGCGACCATCACCCTCGACGACACGACCGTCGGCACCTTCGACCTCGGCGGCCGGTCTGTGCGCCGTCTCGGCTTCGGGGCCATGCGCATCACCGGCGACGGGATCTGGGGCCCGCCCGACGACCACGACGAAGCCGTCGCCGTCCTCCGCCGGGCCGTCGACCTCGGCATCAACCTCATCGATACGGCGAACTCCTACGGGCCCGAGGTCAGCGAGAACCTCATTGCCGAGGCGCTCCATCCCTATCCCGACGACCTGGTGATCGCCACCAAAGCCGGCCTCGTGCGTCCCGGGCCTGATCGGTGGGACCCCGACGGCCGTCCCGACCACATCCGCAAGGAGTGTGACGGCAGCCTGCGCCGCCTGAAGGTCGACCAGATCTGGCTGTACCAGTTCCACCGTCCGGACCCGCAGGTGCCCTTCGAAGAGTCGCTCGGCGCCTTCAAGGAGCTCAAGGACGAGGGAAAGATCGCCAACGTCGGCCTGTCGAACGTCACCGTCGACGAACTGCGACAGGCTCAGGCGATCGTGCCGATCGTCTCGGTCCAGAACCGCTACAACGTCCTCGAGCGCACGGACGAGGACGTGTTGCAGGCGTGCGAAGGCGACGGCGTCGGCTTCATCCCCTGGCTTCCGATCAACCACCGGAAGGTGTCGTCCCACGGCGGCTTGGCCGACGTGGCCCGGGCCCACGACGCCACGCCCACCCAGGTGGCGCTGGCCTGGCTGCTGGCGCACTCGCCGATGACGCTGCCGATCCCGGGCACGAGCAAGGTCGCCCATCTCGAGGAGAACGTCGCCGCCGCCCAGCTGCGGCTGTCCGACGACGACCTGGCCAAGCTCGAGAGCGCGTAGGCGCGTAGCGGCCCCGAGGAAGCTTCAACGGGCCGCCCTTTCGGGTTGCCCGTCGGTCCTTCTCGGGGCCACTTCGGACGGTACGACCGCGCCGTCCACGCGTCAAGGGCCTTTCTCCGGGCGGGGTAACTAGTCCGTTTGGGGGATTGCGTCGGAGGGCTGCGCCCCCTAGAACCGATCTGTGGGCGAGCGCTTCGACGAACGCGTCCGGCTCCTCGAGTCGGCCGTCGTGCATGCTCGCGACGCGGTCGTCGTCACCGACTTCGACGCAGGCGGCGAGCCTCGCATCGTCCTCGTGAACCCTGCCTTCACGGCGCAGACCGGCTACGAGCACGACGAGGTCCTGGGCCAGCACCCGCGCCTGCTCGTCGGTCCCGAAACCGACGTCGACGCCCAGCTCGCCCTCCGGCGGGCGTCGGAGCAGCGCAGCCCCGTCACCGTCGAGATCCTCCACTACCGCAACGACGGCTCGAGCTTCTGGGTCGAGAACAGCATCAACCCGGTCACCGACGACCTCGGCGCGTGCACCCACCTCGTCTCCATCCAGCGTGACGTCACCGACCGCAAGCTGGCCGAGGTCGCCCTGCGCAAGAGCGAGGCCCGATTCCGGATGATCGTCCAGCACGCGTCCGACATCATCACCGTGCTCGACCGCGACGGCAGCGTGCGCTACTCGAGCCCGGCGGCCACGCGCATCCTCGGCTACGCCGACGGCTTCCGGCCGCCGTCCGTCCTGGACATGGTGCACGCCGACGACCGCGAAGCGGTGACAGCGGCGCTGGCCGCGTGCATGGCCAGGCCGGGCGTCATCGAACCGGTGCGCTTCCGCATGGCCCACGCCGACGGCTCGTGGGTCGACGTGGAAGCCACCGCCAACAACCTCCTCGGGGATCCTGACATCGGCGGCGTGGTCGTCATCACCCGCGACATCAGCGAGCGCAAGCGCGTCGAGGACGAGCTCGCCCACCAGGCCCTGCACGACCCACTGACCGGCCTGCCCAACCGAACGCTCCTCGCCGACCGTCTCGACCGGGCCCTCTCGGCGTCGCGCCGGCGCAGCCGCTCGGTCGGGCTGCTCCTCATGGACCTCGACCGGTTCAAGGAGATCAACGACACGCTCGGCCACGAGTCAGGCGACCAGATCCTCGAGCAGGTGGCTCAGCGCCTGGCGACCGTGCTGCGAGCGTCCGACACTGTCGCCCGCCTCGGCGGCGACGAGTTCGCCATCGTGGCCCCCGACATCGACGGTGTCGAAGAGGCCGAGCTGGTGGCCGCCAAGGTCCTCGACGCCCTCGACCGGCCCTTCGACCTGAGCGGGCTCTCGCTGCACGTCGACGCCAGCGTCGGGATCGCCGTTTCGCCCGCCCACGGCGACGACGCCTCGGTGCTGCTGCAGCGGGCCGACGTCGCCATGTACCGGGCCAAGGGCATGGTCTCCGGCTACGCCGTGTACTCGGCGGAGTCCGACGACAATCGGCTGCAGCGCCTCGCCCTCATGGCCGAGCTGCGCACCGCCGTCGAGGAGGACCAGCTGGTTCTCCACTACCAGCCCGTCGTTGCGACATCGACGGCGGAGGTTGTCGCTGTCGAGGCCCTCGTGCGGTGGGACAACCCCGAGCGCGGGCTCTTGCCGCCCGGTCGTTTCATCCCATTGGCCGAGCAGACCGGGCTCATCAAGCCGCTCACGCTCTGGGTGCTCGAGGCCGCCCTCCAGCAGGTCCAGCGCTGGTGGGCGGAAGGCATCAGGACGCGGGTTGCGGTCAACCTCTCGGCCCGCCTGCTCCACGACCCCGATCTCCTGTCCCACATCAGCTGGTCGTTGCGGGACGCCCGCGTGGAGCCCGGTGTGCTCGACCTCGAGATCACCGAGAGCGCGGTGATGGCCAACCCCAAGGGCGCGCTGGACGTCATCACCGATCTCAGCCGCCGGGGCGTGCGCTTCACCATCGACGACTTCGGCACTGGGTACTCCTCGCTCGGCTACCTCAAGCGTCTCCCCGTGCACCAGATCAAGATCGACCGCTCCTTCGTCGTCGACATGCTCGACGACGAGAACGACGCCTCCATCGTCCGCTCGGTGATCGAGCTGGCCCACAGCCTGGGCGTGCGCGTCGTGGCCGAAGGGGTGGAGGACGCCGAGACGTCGGCTCGCCTGGCCTCCTACGGGTGCGACTTCGTGCAGGGCTTCTATCTGGGAAGGCCGGTCGTGCCCGCCGAGGTCACCGGTCTGCTCACCGCCGGGATCGTCACCACGTGAAAAACGGGTCGAACGACCCATTGACCGCGCCCGTCGAGGAACCGATCTGGTCGTCAACAACGTTCGCGAAAAGGGGATCGCGAGATGACCAGGCAGCGACGAGCACAGTTGAGCCAGATGGAAGGGCGGCGGGTGAGCCTGTCGCTCGTCGACGGGTCTCGCATCGACGACTGCCAACTCGTCCTCGCCGGGCGCTCGAAGCTGTGGCTGTTCGTCAACGGCCACGACGCCTTCGTCGCCCTCGGCCGCGTCACGGACTTCTGGGAAGCGGCATAGGGCGCTAACAGCGGGGTAACCCGCTGTTCACACTGGGGCCGTAGCTTCAAGCACGTGCCGGCGTTCGTCCTTCGTCTGTGGTTGCCTGACCGCCCCGGCGCGCTCGGCGCAGTCGCCAGCCGCATCGGCGCCGTGCGGGGTGACCTGGTCGGCATCGACATCCTGGAGACCGGCGCCGGGCGGGCGATCGACGAGCTGGCCGTCGTGCTCCCGAGCGAGCGGCTGGTGCCGCTGCTCGTGCAGGAGGTCGGCGAGGTCGACGGGGTCGACGTCGAGGAGGTTCGTCCCGTCGACGGTCAGCTGCCCGATCCTCGCCTCGACGCCCTGGAGACGGCGGCCGCCCTTGTCGAGACCAGCGACGTCGTCGACCTCCTCGACGTCTTGACCAGAGAGTCGGGCGACGACTTCTCGGCCGACTGGGCCGCGGCCGTCGACCTCGGCGACGGCCAGGTGCTGGCCGCCACCGGCGCCACCCCCGATCCCACGTGGCTTGCTGCCTTCCTCGCCGGCAGCACGTCGTCGGCCACGACCACCAGCGGCGACGCCGGCCCCGACGACATGGCC
>CADDZP010000241.1 GCA_902812475.1 Actinomycetota bacterium
GCTGGCTGCGCGGCTGGCCGTCGGCTTGCCGACGGTGACGGCCGTCGTCGACGGGCTGGTCGAACGCGGTTACCTCAAGCGCACGGCCGACTGCGCCGACCGTCGCGCCGTCAAGATCACCCTCACCGCTGCCGGCCGACGGGCACTCGAGCAGGCGGAGAAGGCGATGACGGCGCTGCTCGAGCACGTCGTCGCCGAGGCCGACGATCCCCACACGGTCGGCCATGCCCTCGTCGACCTGGGCGACGCCCTCGACAAGGTCCGCGCCCAACGACTGGCGGCCCGCCGGTGAAGAGCGACGAGCGCGGCTGGGTTCGCAAGCTGTGGCCGTGGTTGGCCCGGCACAGGAAGGACGTGTTCCTCGCCTTCGGCGTGGCCATCGTCGGCATGGTCATCGCCGCGCTGACGCCGGTCGTCGAGAAGGTGCTGCTCGACGACATCACCCTGCATCCCAACCACACGATCTGGCCGTGGCTGGTACTGCTCGTGCTCGCCGGCCTCATCCGCTTCGGCGCCGCCTACGTGCGCCGCTTCTACGGCGGGCGCGTCGCCCTCAGCGTGCAGCACGACCTGCGAACGGCCATCTACGACACCCTGCAGCGCCTCGACTTCGCCCGCCACGACGAGCTGCAGACCGGCCAGCTCGTCTCCCGCGCCAGTTCGGACGTGGCCCTGCTCCAGGGTCTGCTGGCATTCCTGCCGATCATCAGCGGCAACCTGGTGATGCTCGTCGTGTCGCTCGTGATCATGGTGATCCTGTCGCCGATGCTCACCCTCGTGGCGCTGGCGGTAGTCCCGCTGCTGTTCATCGTCGCCCTGCGGATGCGCACCAGCGTCTTCCCTGCCAGTTGGGACGCCCAGCAGGAGGCGGCTGAAGTCGCCGGCGTCGTCGACGAGGCCGTCACCGGCGTGCGCGTCGTCAAGGGTTTCGGCCAGGAAGACCGCGAGCTCAGCCGCCTCACCGGCCGCGCCCGCACCCTCTTCCGCTCGCGCATGCGGATGGTCCGCATCCAGGCCGTCTACGTGTCGACGCTGCAGGCCCTGCCCGCCTTCGGCCAGGTGGCAGTGCTGGCCCTCGGCGGCTGGCTGGCCCTCCACGGCCACATAACGCTGGGCACCTTCCTCGCCTTCTCGTCGTACCTGGTGCAGCTGTCCGCGCCTGCCCGCATGTTCGCCGGGCTGGTGGCCGTCGGTCAGCAGGCGCGCGCCGGGGCCGAGCGCATCTTCGAGCTCCTCGAGTCCAATCCGCTCGTGACCGAGTCGCCCGACGCCGAGCCACTGCCGCCCGTGCGCGGCGGGCTCGGCTTCGACGACGTGCGCTTCGGCTACATGCGCTCCGAGCCGGTGCTCGACGGGTTCACCCTCCACGTCCATCCCGGTGAAGTGGTCGCCCTCGTGGGGCCGTCGGGGTCGGGCAAGTCCACGGTCTCGCTGCTGCTCCCCCGCTTCTACGACGTGCAATCCGGCCACGTGCGCATCGACGGCACCGACGTGCGCGACGTCACGCTCGACTCGCTGCGCCGCCAGATCGGCGTGGTGTTCGAGGAGAGCTTCCTGTTCTCCGACACCGTGCGCAACAACATCGCCTTCGGCGTTCCCGACGCCACGTTCGACGACGTGGTCGCCGCCGCCAAGGCCGCCGAGGCCCACGAGTTCATCCTCGACCTGCCCGACGGCTACGACACCGTCGTCGGCGAGCGCGGCCTCACACTGTCGGGCGGCCAGCGCCAGCGCATCGCCCTCGCCCGGGCCCTCCTCACCGATCCGCGCGTGCTCATCCTCGACGACGCCACCTCGTCGGTCGACGCCCGCGTCGAGGAGGAGATCCACGCCACCCTGCGGCGGCTGCTCCAGCGCCGCACCACGCTGCTCATCGCCCACCGCCGCTCGACGCTGCGCCTGGCGGACCGCATCGCCGTCGTCGACCACGGCCGCGTCGTCGACGTCGGCACCCACGAGGAGCTCATCGTCCGCTGCCGCCTGTACCGGCGTTTGCTGGCCGGCCCCGGCGACGACGTCGAGACCGAAGACGTCGACGAGCTCGAGACCGTGACGACCGGCGTGACGGCGTCGGCGTGGACGCCCGTCGACACAGACGGCAACGGCAACGGGTCGAAGGCACGGACGCTCAACGTCGACGCCCAGGCGCGCGTCGGAGGTGGTGGAGGAGGAGGCGGCGGCGGCTGGGCCGGCGGCGGGATGATGGGCAACTTCCTGGCGCCCACGCCCGAGCTGCTCGAAAAGGTGGCCAAGCTGCCGCCGGCCACCGACGAACCCGAGGTCGACGCCGACCGCGAGGGCGCCTACGACCCGTCGTTCACCCTCCGGCGATTCACGCGGCCGTTCCGGCGTCCGCTCACCATCGGCCTGCTTCTCGTCGTCCTCGACACGCTGGCGACGCTCGCCGGGCCGACGCTGATTCGCCTCGGCGTCGACAAGGGCGTCACCCACCACAGCGTTCATGCCCTATGGATGATCTCGGCCGTGTTCTTCGCCGTCACTGCCCTCGACTGGGCCGACACCTGGGCCTACACGCGCTACACGGGCCGCACCGCCGAGCGGCTCCTGTTCGCCCTGCGGGTGCGGATCTTCGCCCACCTCCAGCGTCTCGACCTCGGCTACTACGACTCGGAGATGGCGGGCCGCATCATGACCCGCATGACGACCGACGTGGAGGCGTTGTCGACGCTGCTGCAGACCGGCCTCATCAACGCCGTGGTCAACCTCCTCACCTTCGGCGGGGTCGCCGTCATCCTGCTCCTGACGAACTTCCGGCTCTCGCTGGCGGCCATGGTCATCGTGCCGCCGCTCCTCGCCGCCACCATCTGGTTCCGCAACGGCTCGCGCCGCGCCTACGACCGGGCCCGCGACCGCATCGCCGCCGTCAACGCCAACCTGCAGGAGTCGCTGTCGGGCGTGCGCGTCAGCCAGGCGTTCGTGCGCGAGGAGCGCAACCAGGAGGGCTTCCGCCAGGTCGCCGGCGAGTACCTCGACGCCCGCATGGACGCCCAGCGCATGGTCGCCATGTACTTCCCGTTCGTCGAGTTCCTCTCCGAGGTGGCGGCCGCCGCCGTCCTCGGCCTGGGCGCCTACCTGGTCGCCCACCACGGCGTCACCGCCGGGTCGGTGATCGCCTTCCTGCTCTACCTCGACCTCTTCTTCTCGCCGATACAGCAGCTGTCGCAGGTGTTCGACACCTACCAGCAGGCCCGGGCGTCGATGGCCAAGATCGACGAGCTCATGCGCACCCAGACGGGCACCCCGCCCCCGGCGCCGGGGCCGGCGACCTGGCCCGGCCGCCTCGACGGACGCATCACCTTCGACGACGTGCGCTTCGCCTATCCAACCGGCGTGGGCGAGGCGCTGTCGGGCGTCGACATCGACATTCCCCCCGGCCAGACGGTGGCGCTGGTGGGCGAGACCGGCGCCGGCAAGTCGACGATCGTGAAGCTCGTCGCCCGGTTCTACGACGCCACGGCGGGGCGGGTGCTGATCGACGGCATCGACATCCGCTCGCTCGACCTGACTGCGTACCGCCAGCAGCTGGGCTACGTGCCCCAGGAGGCGTTCCTGTTCTCGGGCACCATCCGCGACAACATCGCCTACGGGCGGCCCGACGCGACCAATGAAGAGGTGGAGGACGCGGCGCGCGCCGTCGGCGCCCACGAGTTCATCGCCGGGCTGCCCGGCGGGTACCTCTACCAGGTCAGCGAGCGTGGCCGCGCCCTGTCGTCGGGCCAGCGTCAGCTCATCGCTCTGGCCCGGGCCCGCCTCGTCGACCCGCGCATTCTGCTCCTCGACGAGGCGACGTCCAACCTCGACCTGGCCACCGAAGCGAAGGTGCAACGGGCCATGGGCATCGTCGCCAGCGGCCGTACGACGCTGCTCATTGCCCACCGCCTGCAGACGGCGAGAACCGCCGACCGCATCCTCGTCGTCGACAACGGCAAGGTCGTCGCCGACGGCACCCACGACGCGCTCCTCGCCGATCCCACAAGTCCCTATGCCCGCATGTGGGAAGCGTTCGCCGTCGAGGCGCCGGCGGGCTGAGAGGGTCAGCGACTCCCTCAGCCCGCAAACGAGCGATTACGCGGCCGGCATGGTGTCCGACACCCCCGCCGTTGCCGTGTGGTCAGCGACACGGCGACCTTGGAGCCCTTGGCGTCGACCCATGGGTAGAGCGAGCCGGTCGTCTTGCCGACGATGTAGGTCGGCGTGCTCCACGTGGAGCCCCAGTTCGTCGACTCGCTGAAGCCGATCTGACTCCACGACTTGCCGTCGGTGGCGACCTCCTGCCACACGGCCACGAGGTGGTTGCCGCCAGCGTTGGCCACGACCGGGAAGGCCCGGCCCGTGTCGCTCGTCGAGTCGCGGGCCCGGACGGGGACGTTGGTGAACGTCAGACCGCCGTTGGTCGAGAAGGCGAAGTTCACCCCGCCCATCGACGTCGAGTAGACGAATCCGACCTTGCCGCTGCCGAGCAGGGAGCTGCCCTCGGCGATGAGGTTCCCGGGCGGGCAGATGCAGCCCGCCTGGTCGGCCGGCGTGGCCGCCACCGTGTGCTGCGGATAGGTCACGCCCCCGTCGATCGACTTGGAAACAACGAGCCCGCTCGGGATCTGGTGCGTGAGGTGGTAGGCGATGCCGCCACCCCGCGTGGCGATCCACTGCCTGTCCTGCACGACCGTGCCCTGAACCGGGTTGGCGGTCCACGACTAGAAGACCTTGCTGGGGCTCAGGATCCCGGTGGGCGCGTCGACAGAGGCGGCTGAACCGTCGGACGCCACGGCGACTGACGGTTTGTCCGTTGGCCGCCAATCACCAAGATTCGAGAGGCGATGGCGCTCTGTGCGCGTCGGGCGTCGTAGGACGACGTCCGGCGCGCAGAGACGCGACGAGAATGCGGGGGTGCTCCGCCGGGTGGCGACCGCCGTCCCCACCGCTGTCGCCGTCGCGTGCCTGTGTCTGGGCGCCGGGCTGGCGGCGTGCTCGTCGGGGCCGTCGTCCAAGCCGACGGTGGAGAAGTTCCTCGCTGCCTGGGGGAAGGGCGACGCCCCGGGCGCCTCGAGGCTGACGGACAACCCAGCCGCGGCCCAGGCCGCCCTCGAGCGTTGGCGCTCGACGCTCGACGTCGGCAGCGCCACGTTCGAGGTGACGTCGGCGAGCTCGTCGACCGCCAAGTACGACGCCGACGTCGACCTCAACGGCCTGGGGCGGTGGCGCTACACCGGCTCGCTCCAGCTACGCAAGAACAAGGCCGGCTTCACCGTCGTGTGGTCGCCGTCGGTGCTGTACCCGGGACTGGTCGCCGGCCAGGACCTGTCCCGCACCCGCACGCTGCCGCCCCGGGCGCCCGTCCTCGACCGCAACGGCACCCCGATGGTGACGGCGACGCCGGTGGTGACGGTCGGGGTGGAGGCCGGCCGGGTCAACCCGGCGACCGCCGTCCCCGTCCTGCAACGCACGACCGGCATCGATCCGGCCCGCGTCAACGCCGCCATCGCCGCGGCCAAGCCCGGGACGTTCGTCCCCGTCATCACCCTGCGCCGCCCCGCCTTCGACCCCGTCAAGGCCACGCTCAACGCCGTCCCCGGCGTGATCTTCCAGACGGCCACCGTCGACCTCGCCCCGACGCCGACGTTCGCACTGCCCGTCCTCGGCAAGGTCGGGGCGGCCACAGCCGACGCCCTGAAGGCAGCCGGCCCCGGGTTCGAGGCAACCGACAACGTCGGCCTCAACGGCCTCGAAGGCCTCTACCAACGACGGCTGGCGGGCACACCGTCGGGA
>CADDZP010000242.1 GCA_902812475.1 Actinomycetota bacterium
GAGGTGAAGACTCCGACCGCGTAGAGCGGGATCAGCCGATCCACCTTGGCGCCGGTGGCGGCCACGGTGACGCCGGCGACGCCGGCGAGGGTGATGATGCCGTTGGAGAACACCAGCCGCTGGCCGCAGCGGCGCAGCTGGCGGGGCAGGAAGCTGTCGGCCGCGAGGATCGAGGCCAGCCGCGGGAAGTCGGCGAAGCTCGTGTTGGCGGCCATCAAGAATCAGCGTGGTGCTGGTCTGCAGGGCGTAGTAGAGGACCCGGCCGAGCCCGCGACCAAAGACGGTGCTGCCGACCTGGGAGATCACCGTGGGGCTGCCGGCGGCGAACGGCACGGCATGCACCCGCGAGGCGAGCACCGACAGCCCCAGGAACAGCGCACCGAGGATCGAACCCATGGCCACCAGGGTCGTCCGGGCGTTGTCGGGTTCCGGTGGCCGAAACGCCGTCACGCCGTTGGAGATGGCTTCGACGCCGGTCACCGCCGCCCCGCCGGAGGCGAAGGCGTGGGCGACCACGAACACCGATGCGCCGAGGAACAGCCCGTTTCCCGGGCTGCCCGCGCCGACCACACCCGGCCGGTGCAGGGGGAGCACGCCGAGATGCCCGAAGGCCATGCGGGCGAAGCCGAACCCGAGCATGGCGAAGGCGCTGGCCACGAAGAAGTAGGTGGGCACGGTGAAGATCCGTCCGGTGGCCCGCACCCCACGCAGGTTGCCGTAGGCGATGAGCGCGATGAACACGAGGGAGAGCGGAACGGCGTAGGGCACCAGCCCGGACGCCGCCGAGGTCACGGCCGCCGTCCCGGCGGCGACCGACACGGCCACGGTCAACACGTAATCGACCAGCAGGGCCACCCCCGCCACCTGGGCGGGCAGAATGCCGAAGTTGTCGCGGGTCACCATGTAGGCGCCGCCCGCCGTCGGGTAGGCGGGGATGGTCTGGCGGTACGACAAGATCAAGAAGACGAGGACGACCAGCATCGCCACCGTGATCGGCACTGTCAGCGAGAAGGCGGCTACGCCGACGGCCGGGAGCAGGACCCGCAGGATCTCCTCGGTGGCATACGCCGAGGACGACAGGTTGTCGGAGGCGAAGATCGCCAGCGCTGCCACCTTGCCCAGGCGTTCGTGAGGCAACTGCTCCTCGGCGAGGGGCGGGCCGAGCAACACGTCCTTGGCCCGGTCGACGGCCCAGCCTGGGACGTCGGCCTGGGCTCGGCGTACACGACGGCGACGGCCGAGTGCTCGGCGCGTCACACCCGGCCGGCGTCAGGAGGCACGCAGGTGAGATACCCGTCGCCGCCCATCCGGCATCGAGGCGCCCCCGAGTCGCTTCCCTCGGCCGTCTCACGGGTAGGACATTGGCGGAATCGCGCGAGACAGGAGGATGCACCGTGGCCCAGAGCATCCGGGAAGTCATGACCCCTGACCCGGTCACGCTGCCGGCGAGCTCGCCGCTGAACGAGGCCGCCCGGCAGATGAAGCAACGTGACATCGGCGATGTCATCGTGCTCGAGGACAGCAGCGTCTGCGGTGTCGTCACCGACCGCGACATCGTCGTGCGAGCGCTCGCCGAGGATCGTGATCCGAAAGCGACCAAGCTCGCCGACATCTGCAGCCGCGACCTTGTGACCCTGACCCCCACCGACAGCGTCGAGGACGCCGTCCGTCTGATGCGAGAGCACACCCTGCGCCGGCTGCCCATCGTCGACGGTGGAAAGCCGGTGGGGATCGTGTCGCTCGGCGACCTCGCCGTCGAGCGGGATCCGGACTCCACGCTCGCCGACATCAGCGCCGCCCCGGCCAACACCTGAGCGGTCGCTGCAGTCCGAGGTGTGCACGCCTCGACCAACAGCCCGATGAGATCGACGTTGCTCGGCATCGAAGGAACCAAGACGTTCGCCATCGTGATGGACGTGGGCGATGAAGTCGTCACCGGACTCGAACAATGGGCCACCGCCGAGCAGCTGGCGGGCGCCACCCTGACCGCGATCGGCGGCTTTCAGTCCGCCGTGCTGGGCTTCTTCGACTGGGAGGCGAAGGACTACCGGCGGATACCGATCGACGAACAGACCGAGGTCGTGTCCCTCCTCGGCGACATCGCCACCGGCGGCGACGGCCGCAAGCTGCACGCCCACGCCATCGTCTCCCTGGCCGATGGCACCACACGGGCCGGCCACCTGCTGCACGGCGTCGTCCGCCCCACGCTCGAGGTGATCGTCACCGAAGCACCCGCACATCTGCAACGGCGCAGCGATCCCGCGACTGGCCTCGCTCTCCTCGATCTCGGCTGAGGGTACTGGTCGTCGGCGACGCTTCGCTGGGTCGGTCTTCGTCACGTCGGCGGGTACGACCCCAAGGAGCGAACGGAGATGAGTCATGCCCGACAAAGACCACGTGCGCGCGGTCCGTGACATTGGCTGTTACCGCCATGAATATCACCACCGGCATGGGGCCGTTCGGTCCCGATCCGGTGGCCGCCTCAAGTCCGGTGGCTGCCTCAAGGATCGAAGCTCCCGAGCACGCGTCTTGATCGTGCCACTCGGCCGACTAACCAAGGAGCTGAACGAGGACTCGTAGGGGTGAAGACGTTCGCCGAGACGGGGTGCGGGCCACGACACCGCGGCCGGCCGACTGCCAGCCCGGCGGGCAGGCGAGCCGGGGGTAGCGGGTCGTCATGGTCTCCTCGGTCGTCGCCGTCGATGACACGGACGTCCTGGCACGCGGTCTGGCCACCCGGCTCGATGTGCCGGCCACATGCGCCGACATCCATCGCTATCCGAACGGCGAAGCGCGCGTGGTGGTGCCGCCAGAGCTGGCCGGCACCGACGTCGCCGTCGTCGCATCTCTTCACGGCGACCCATCGGCCAGCGTGCACGACCGGTTGTGCCACCTGCTGTTGACGCTGACGGCACTGCGCGATCACGGCGCCTCGCCCATCGTCGTGGCCCCCTACCTGTGCTACTCCCGCCAGGATCGGCGGACCCGGCCAGGCCAGGCTCTGGCCGGCCGGTGCATCGCCGAGCTGCTCGAGGCCGTCGGCGCCAGCGTCACCGTCACCGTCAGACGTGCACAACCCGGTGGCGTTCGAGAACCAGTTCCGACGCCCGGCACGCAGCATCTCTGCCGCACCCCTCTTCGCCACCTACTTGCGCGACCGCCTCCGCGGTGGGCGGCCGGTCACTGTCGCCCACGATGCGGGGAGCATGCGGCGAGCCGACGACCTGCGCGATGCCTTGGAGACGGTAGATGTCCCGGTGGATGCCTCGGCGTTCCTGCTGAAGCATCGCGTGGACAGTGTCGTCGCCGACGGCGAGGTCGTTGGTGAGGTCAGCGACGCAGTAGCGGTCATCGTCGACGACGAGATCTCGACCGGTGAGACGATGGCACGGGCCGTTCGTGCCTGCCGCCGAGCCGGCGCCCGCCGCGTCGTGGCAGCCGCAACCCACGCGGTGTTCGTCGGTGAGCCATCGCTCGGCGACATCGACGAGTTCGTGGTGACCGACACGGTCCCGCGGGTGGCACACCGACACCAGCTCACGGTGCTGGGCTGCGCCCAACTGCTCGCTGACGCCATCAAAGAGTGGTGTGAACCCGAAAAGGAGTGATCGATGAGCATCGACGTAACCAGCCCTGCGTTCGACGAGGGCGCACCGATCCCCGAGCGGTATGCCCGCCAAGGCTCGAACGTGCCGCCGCCGCTGCAATGGTCCGGCGTACCGGCGGGCACCCGCGAGCTGGCCCTTGTCGTCCAGGACCCGGATGCGCCGCGAGGGCCGTTCGTGCATTGGATCGTTGCTGGCCTGCCGCCGACCGCCGAAGGTGTCGATGGGGGCGAGCTTCCCTCCGGAGCGGTCGAGGGACGCAACGACTTCGGGGAGGTGGGTTACGACGGTCCCGAACCGCTGAAGGCGACCCACCTCACCGCTACGTGTTCACCGTGCTCGCCCTCGGCGACGACGCCGCCGTCGGTCCCGGTGCCAACTACGCGCAGTTTCACGACGCCGTGCAGGGCAAAGAGCTGGCCCGCGGCGACCTGGTCGGCACCTTCGGTCGCTGATCCGTCGGCGCCTCCGTCCGCTCCGAGTGGACACTTGGGGGCGTCCGCGACCGCCGGCCAGCAGGCGTCGCTCGTGTCCCCTACCCGCTGCTGGGGAAGAACTCATGGATAAACCCGTGGAGGAGGTGACGGCCATGGCAACCGGCCGCCAGATCTACGGCGAGGTCAAGAGCAAGACCGGCATGCGCCACGTTTTCACCGACATTCGCCGAGACGTCGACTCGGCTCGGTCCCGGCAGTCTCTGACCGAGCTCTACAAGCGGGCCGGGTATCTGATCGCGTTGACCCATGCCCCGTCGTGGCGGGAGAAGTTCGGGCGTGACGCGGCATCGTTGCGAGACGTTGGCGAGGAGGAGTTCGCCCGGACCGCCCGCAAGATCAACCGCAAGGCGAGCCAGCTCGGCACCGACGCCGACTACGACGAGCGTTGGGGGCGGTGAGGATGCCGACGGCACACACGTACCGTCCGACCGAGGCGCAGTACAAGGGCGGCGCCAAGGAGATGTACGTCACCTACGAGCTCGAGCAGCGCACGCGCGGCGGCAACACCGCGTCGTACCCAAGGGTCAAGCGCGTCTATGTGGCCGGCGACGTCAAGGACTGGCGGACGGGCACGTTCACCAACCGGCGGGGCCGGCGTGTGCACGGTGTGCGCATCGCCTACGACCAGCGCCGTGCCGGGTTCCGGCGAGGCGCGTTCGAAGGTGGGCGGGGGCGCACCCGCTACCGGGTCGGGCCGAGCTCCGTACCGGCGACCGAGCAGCGGTTCACCAAGGTCGTCGAACTCCCCGATCGGGCCCGGGACGTCCAGTTCCACACAGCCGCCACCCGGATGCCGGCACGTTACCGGCGGGCCCTCCAACGGGTCCGGTGAGCTGACCGCGTCGAGATGGCGAGTCGGATCGTGGTCGGCGTCGACGGCTCCGAGGCCTCGATCGCTGCGCTGAGCTGGGCGATCCAGGAGGCGAGCCTGCGCGACTCACCGATCGTCGTCGTCCACGCTTGGCAGGTTCCCTATGCCGGTGACGTCGTGGGGATGGTTGCGACCGTCCGACCCGAAGACCTCGACGCCTCGGGCAACGAGGTACTCGACCATTCCATCAGCGCCGCGGGGCCGATCCCGCCCGAGGTACGACTCGAGCGTCTCGTCAGCAGCGGAAGCCCCGCCGGAGTCCTCGTCGAGCTTGCCGAGCAGGACGACATAATCGTCGTCGGCACCCGCGGACGCGGCGGCTTCACGGGGCTGCTGTTGGGATCGGTGAGCCAACAGACCGTGCACCACGCCCGCTGCCCTGTGGTCATCGTGCCAAAGCCCGCCGAGCCGGACGGATAGGACCGCGTTCATGGCACTGCGCCACGCCGCCGGGACGCACCGCCATGGCCTCGCCCGCGGTTACGCATGGCCGCGGCCTTCCGACCACTGGCGCGGGGTTGTCATGGCCATGGCCGTGCTTGTCTCTCTCAGCGTCGCGACCGCCGTGTGGCGATCCATCTCGCAGCAGCACACGGTCGTGACGACAGGAAATGGCGGCGGCGGTTCGCCGGCCCGCTCGGCACCTGGGCCACCCGAGCGCTACTTCGACCTCCACGCCCGCCACCCACATGCGTTCCCGTCGAGTCGTCTCGCGCTCGGGTTCCTGCCGCTCGACGGGTCGCGCCAGCGTGCCATCGACGTGTTCGGCCGCCCGGCCACCACCGAAC
>CADDZP010000243.1 GCA_902812475.1 Actinomycetota bacterium
GCTGACGAGCAGCCCGACGTCTTCCTCGCCGGCCGCGTCGACGACCGCTGCCGCGGCTCCGGGGTCGGCCAGGTCGACGACGAGCGTGCGTACGTCGTTGCCCTCGGCGCGCAGCTCGTCGGCGGCCGCCGACAGCGTGTCGCCGGCGCGGTCGACGAGCAAGAGCGACGGGACGCCTCGCCCCGCGAGATCGCGTGCGAACGCGGCGCCCATCCCGACCGCCGCCCCGGTGACAACGGCCAGGGGTCCGTACCGCTCAGCAAAGGACGAAGACACGATCCATCATGTTGCCAAAGGCGGGGCGTCGACCGCACAGCTGAAGCGGGCCGGTCGGGTCTCGACCTCAACTCTCGGTGCAGGGTTACGGATGGTGAGCCAGGCCAAGACCCCGCCCGCGATGCAGACCAACCCGGACAGCACCATTGCCGTGTGGAATCCCTCCGTCAGCTCCGCGGGTCGGTTGTAAGCCGCAGCCGTGATCCCGGCGGCGATGGGAACGGCCGCGACAGCCACCAACCCGGCCACGCGGGCAACGGCGCTGTTCACCGCCGACGCCACGCCGGCGTGCTCGTCGGCGACCGCCGACAGGGTGGTCGCCGTGAGCGGCGCCACCGTGAAGGACAGGCCCAGTCCGAACACGACCAGTCCGGGCAGGACATCGGTCCAGTAGTCGGCGCTGATACCGACACGGGTCAGCATCAGCAGCCCGACTCCGGCGATCGTGGGTCCCATCGACATCGGCCGCCGGGGACCGATGCGCTGGGAAAGGCGTCCGGCCCGGGCCGAGTTCACGAGCAGGAGGCCGGTCACGGGGAACAGGGCGATGCCCGCTTCGAGGGGCGAGTAGCGCACCGCCCGCTGAAGCTCGATCGGCAACAGGAACAGGGCGCCCCCGAGGGCGGCATAGACGACAAAGGTCACGAGGTTGGCGGCGGAGAACTGCCGGGAGCGGAAGATGTCGAGCGGCAGCATCGGGTGGGGGCTGCGGGCCTCGACGACGAGGAACCCTCCAATGGCAGCCAAGCCGACCACGAGCGTGGCCACCACGGCCGGGGAGGTCCAGCCCTCGTTGCCCGCCTCGGTCAGCGCGTAGATCACCCCCGCCAAGCCCAGGGCGCCGAGCAGGGCGCCGGACACGTCGATCCCGGGCGCCATGTCGGGGTCTCGGCTCTCGGGCACGTAGCGCAGGGCGGCCCACACGACGGCCGCGGCGATCGGCAGGTTGATGAGGAATATGAAGCGCCATGACGCGGCGCTCACGATCCAGCCGCCGAGGAAGGGGCCCACAGCGCCGAACACCCCGCCCAGGCCCGACCACGCGCCGATGGCCGCGCCGCGGTCCTCGGGCCGAAAGCTGGCCTCGAGAATGGCGAGGCTCCCCGGCGTGAGCAACGCACCACCGATCCCCTGGAAGGCGCGCGCCGCAATGAGCGCCGTGCCCGATGGGGCGATGGCGCACAACAGCGAGCCGGCGGCGAACCACGCGACGCCGACGAGAAACAGGTGCTTGCGGCCATACCGATCGCCGAGCGACCCGCCGAGCAGCAGGAAGCCGGCGAGCGTCAGCGTGTAGGCGTTGACGGTCCACTGGAGGCCCGACAGGCCGATGCTCAGGTCGGTGCCGATGCGAGGCAGGGCGATGTTGACGACGGTGGAGTCGAGGAAGGCCATGCCCGAGCCCAGGACGGTGGCGATGATGACCCACCGGCCCCGGGCCGACGTGGAAGTCAGGCCGGTGTCCGTGTCTCACCTTCTAGCGCGCCGGCCGTCACGCGTGCGGCGCTCGCGGCAATTGCGGATCCGTATGGACGACGAGGCCGCGCGCCGCTGGCTCGCCACCGTCGGCGGCCACCGCGAACTGGTGCTGGCGACGCGGGCGAAGCTGGCGATCGCCGTGGCCGAGCGCCCTGACCTTCTGAGCGTCCGTCGGGCCCTCGCGTTGGTCGACCGGGCCATCGCCTTGGCCGACAGCGAGCGACAGTGGCATCCCGTCTTCGCCGCCGTCGACGCCCGCCATCTGGCTGCCCAGTAGTCGACGGCCCCCCGGGCCTACCCTGAGCCCGTGAAGGCGGACCGGTCCAGGCTGCTCGTCACCGCGGCGGCGGGCATCGTCGCTGCCCACGCCGCCGACTACGCCCTCGCCTACCGTGACCCGGCGCGCCAGCTCGCTGCCACCGGCCACGCCTACTGGCCGGCGGCGGTCAGCGCGGCCGTGGTGTGCGGTGCCCTCGCCGTCGCCTTTGCCGTCCGTCGAGGCTGGACAGGCGCGCACGGCACCGCCTCGGTCGCAGCCACGGCTCGCCGCCTCGCAGCCGGGCAGGTTGCGCTCTTCGCCGTCGTGGAGACCGTGGAGCGCGTGGCCGTCGGCGTCCACCCCCTTCCCTTCCTCACCAGCGCCGCGTTCGCCCTCGGCCTCGTCCTGCAGGTGGCCGTGTCCGTGGCCGTGGCCATTGCCCTGCGCGGCGTCGAGCGCGCCGTTGCCCGCCTCGCCGCCGCCCTCCGCCGGCCCCGCGTCACACGCAGTCCCGCACCGTCGTGGCGTGCCACTGCTCGCCGCGCCGTTGTGCGCTGGCCGGGGGTGGCGGGCGGTCCCCGAGGTCCGCCTCGCCCTCGCCGCGCCTGACGCACCCCGCCGCCCGGTCGGGTGCGGGTGACGAGGGAAGAGCGAGGTCCATTGTCCGTGCTCCGCCGCCTGGTGGTGGCGGTCGCCGTTGTGGCAGCCGTGGTCGTCGCCGGTGCTTCGGCGGCGTCGGCGCATGCCGTGCTGCTGCGCACCGATCCGTCCCCCCAGACCACCGTGCAGAAGGCGCCCACCACCGTCCGGCTCCTCTACTCCGAGCCGGTGGAGGTGACCTTCGGCGCCGTCCGTGTCTTCGACGTCGATGCCAACCGCGTCGACACGGGGACGATCAGGCGCGCCCAGGGAAACCGTGAGGTCATGGTCCCCGTGCGCCAGCTCAAGAACGGCACCTACACCGTCACGTGGCGCGTGGTGTCCGCTGACGGGCACCCCGTCCACGGAGGGTTCACGTTCTACGTCGGGGCGCCGTCGACGATCTCGGCCAAGCAGGTCGCCGAGGAGGCCGGCGCCGGCCGGCTCGTGGGCTGGGGGTACGGCGTCGTGCGCTTTCTGTGGTTCGCGGCCCTGCTCGGACTCGTCGGTGCGGTCGTGGTGCGGCTGGCGGTTTGGACGCCCGCCGTCACACAACTCGGCATCGGCGATTCCAATACGGCCGAGGGCTTCCGGCGCCGCTTCGCCCGAGGCTTCCCGGCGACGTGGGTGGTACTCCTCGTCGCCGGGGCCCTCGCCGTCGTCTTCGAGACGGCCAGCATCAGTGGGTTCTCGCTGTGGAAGTCGTTCCGCCCGTCGGTGGTCTCGTCCACCCTGGACACCGCCTTCGGCCACTACTGGCTCTGGCAGATGGCCATCACCGTCGCCCTCGTGGTGCCGGTGGTCGCCCTGGTGCGGCGCACGCGGCTGTGGGGTGTCGGTCCCGGAGTGTGGCTCGGGACGTTCTTCACGGGGGCGGCCGGGCTGTGCCTGGTCGCCGCCTTGAACAGTCACGCCCGCACCCTCGGCCACCCCGCGCTGGGTGTTACGTCGATCGCCGTGCACCTCGCGGCGGTGAGCGTCTGGGTGGGCGGCCTGGCGGCGCTCGTGCTGCTGGCCGGCATCGGCTGGCGGTCGCTCGGACCGGACCAGCGCAGCGGCCTGCTGCGCCAGCTCGTCCCCCGGTTCAGCAGGCTGGCTCTCGTCGCCGTCGTCGCCGTCGTGGCCACCGGCGTGATCAACGCCTTCGTCGACCTGGCCCACGTCTCGGACCTGTGGCGGACGACGTACGGGCGCGTGGTGCTGGCCAAGATCGTCGCTCTCGCCGTCGCCCTCGCCCTGGCTGCCCGGCACCTCTGGCGGACGCCCCGACGTCTGGACGACCCGCGCACGTCGGCGCCAGAAGGGCGAAGGTTCACGGCGACGAGCGGGGTCGAGCTTCTGGTGCTCGCCGTGGCCGTGGGGCTGGCGTCGGCGTTGGTCGCGCTGGTACCGGGCAAGACGCTCGCCCTCGCCGCCAACGGGCCGGTCAACCTCGAGCGCAAGGCGGGGCAGTACACCGTGCAACTGTTCGTCGACCAGACAGCGACGCCCAACCAGGTCCACGTGACGTTCGTGAACGCCCAGGGCCTGGCCGCCGCCGAGGTCGTCAACACGTCCGTATCGATGGCGCGCGCCGGCGCGCCCCCGACCGCAGTCGACATGCGCCTGCTCTCCCCCGGCCACTTCGTCGGCGACGCCGGCAAGTTGCCGCCGGGCTCGTATCGCTTCACGGTCGTCGCTGGAGGCGGAGTGCAGGCATCCACCGTGTTCAACGTCAAACTGAAAGGAACTTCGTGAGAACCAAGATCGTCGTGTTCGTGGCCGTGGTGGCCGCGGCCCTCGCCGCCGCTGCCCCGGCCTTCGCCCATGAGGAGATCAACCCCAAGCAGTTCCCCACCGGCACGCCCACGTTCTTCACGCTGACGGCGGCCAACGAGCAGAAGGTCGACCTCATCAAGGTCACGCTCACGGCGCCCAAGGGCGTGGACTTCGGCGCCACGACCCGTTCTCCGCAGGGGTGGACGGCGAACGCCAGCGACACGGTCATCACGTGGACGGGCGGCGCCGTGAAGCCGGACCAGTTCGAGAACTGGGGCTATGAGATCGACTCGGCCGACCAGCCCGGGACGTTGACCTACAAGGTGACGCTCGGCTACGCCGACGGCAAGAGTGACGACGTGAACGTGAACGTCACCGCCGTCGCTGCGGGCACCGCCACCACGGTTGCCGGGAACGGAGGCGCCGCCGTGACAACGGCGCCGGGCGCCACAACCGCGACCACGGCGGCCGCCAAGTCGGGAGCCGGCAGCAGTGCCCGGTCCCGGGCCAACATCGCCCTGGTCCTGGGGATCATCGCCATCGTTGCCAGCCTGATCGCCCTCGGCCTGGCAGCCAGTCGCCGTCGGGCCGCCATGCCCGCCGCCGGAGGACAGAAGCAGGACTGGTAGGGCCGCCTTGCGGAACCGCATCTCGTTCGTGGTGGGGACGGCGCTCGCGCTACTGCTGGCGCCGTCCCCTGCCTACGCTCACGTCGGCCACTGCTCCAACGCCGAAGCCGCCAGCACGGTCGGTGTCTCCGGCGTCGTGGCCGTGCTCGCGTTCCGCCCCTGGAAGAAGGTGACCACAATGACCGCCCGCCTGACGCGCCTGGCGCTGCCGGCCGTGCTCGCCGTCGCCGTCACGGTGACGGGCTGCGGCGGCTCGTCGTCGAAGTCGACGTCGACGACGAGGGAGCACCCGGCGTCGCCCGTGCGCGTGCAGATCGTGCAGCCGACGCCCAACCAGGTGACGGGCAAGGACGTCACCCTCGTCGTCAAGGTCATCGGCGGGACGGTCGTGCCCGCCGCACAGTCGACGTTCAAGGGCAGCGTCCCCACGACCCAGGGCCTCATCCACGTGTCCCTCGACGGCACCCTCGTGAACATGGCGTACACCACCACCCAGCAGCTGCCTCCGGACAAGTTGACCCCCGGGCCTCACACGGTCACGGCCGAGTACGTCGCCATCGACCACGCCCCCTTCAAGAACCGCCCCACCGCCGCCGTGATCTTCAACGTCCAGTGAGCGAGTTGGTCGTGGCCCGGCCCCGCGCCGCGGGCGCCGTCCTTG
>CADDZP010000244.1 GCA_902812475.1 Actinomycetota bacterium
ACACAGCCTCGTCGCGGTTGGCACACGCCGTCCCCATGACCACCCGCTGGCCGGCGTGCACGACGGCGCCGTCCACCTCGGTGTCGCGCACGCAGCCGCGGGGGATGAGCATGACGGGCGGCGCCAGGCGCAGGCTCTCCTCGATGGCGCCGGGGAGGGCGTCGCCGTCCGACCGCAGGCGCTTCTCCAGGCCCGGGACCGTCAACAGCTGGAAGAGCAGGTTGCCGAGCAACTGGCTGGTCGTGGTCAGCCCCCCGGTGATGAGGTTGCGCACCATCGCCCGCAATTGGGGCGGGCTGAGCCGCTGGCCGTCGACGTCGAGCTCGAGCAACTTCGTGGTCACGTCGTCCCGCGCCTTCGTCCGGCGCTCCTCGATGCGGGCGTCGATGTAGCCGGCGAAGTCCGGGAACCCCTCGGCGAAGCCGAAGACGCCGTCCCGGTTGCGGTGCGTCGCGGGAAAGCCGCTCTCGATCAGATCCTTGGCCCACGCCATGACCTGGGGTGAATCCTCCTCGGGGAAGCCGAGGAGGCGCATGGTCGAGGCGTTCGGCAGCGGGGTGGTGAAGGTGGGAACCAGATCGGCGGTGCCGTCGTCGGGCAGTTCGCGCAGGAGACGCGCGGCCGTCGACTCGATGTACGGCTCGGCCGCCTTGACCATCTTGGGCGTCAGGGCGGTGACCATCACGCGGCGCACGAGCGTGTGGTTGGGCGGGTCGAGCTCACCCAACGTACGGTCTTCGAGCGGCACGACGACGCCCGGCGCCTTGAACCCCTGGGCGCTGGAGAAGCCGTCGGTGTCGCGCAGCAGGGCGCGGCAGGCGGCGTGGCGGGTGACGTAGACCATGCCGTCGCCGATGTCGACGACCGCCGACTGACGCCGCAGCTCCGCCAGCAATGGCCAGGCGTTGTGAGCCTGCTCGGCGTCGAACGGGTTGAAGGTCTTGGCCACCCGGAGCGACGATAACCGGGCCACCTCTATCCTGACGTGGGCGTCACATCGACGAGCCGAGGAGGGGCCATGGGGTGGGACTTCGAGACCGATCCGGAGTACCAGGAGAAGCTCGACTGGGCCGATCGGTTCGTGCGTCAGGAGGTCGAGCCCCTCGACTTGGTCTGGCCCCACCAGCAGTTCGTCCCGCTCGACGACGCCCGCCGCAAGGTCGTCGACCCCCTGAAGGACGAGGTCCGCCGCCAGGGTCTGTGGGCCACCCACCTCGGACCCGAGCTGGGCGGGCAGGGCTACGGCCAGATGAAGCTGGCGCTTCTCAACGAGATCCTGGGGCGATCGCAGTGGGCGCCGGTGGTGTTCGGCTGCCAGGCGCCCGACACCGGCAACGCCGAGATCATCGCCCACTACGGCACGCCCGAGCAGAAGCAGCGCTACCTCCAGCCCCTGCTCGACGGCGAGATGTTCTCCAGCTACTCGATGACCGAACCTCACGCCGGCGCCGACCCGACGCTCTTCAAGACCCGGGCCGTCAAGGACGGCGACGAGTGGGTGATCAACGGGTGGAAGTTCTTCTCGTCCAACGCCAAGACGGCGTCATTCCTGATCGTCATGGCCGTCACCAACCCCGACGTGAGCCCGTACAAGGGCATGTCGATGTTCCTCGTCCCGACCGACACGCCCGGCGTCAACATCGAGCGCAACATCGGCCTGGCCGGTGAACGTTTGAACGAGGGCTTCCACGCCCTCATCCACTACGACGACGTCCGCGTCCCCGCCGACGCCCTCCTCGGCGGTGAGGGCCAGGCCTTCGTCATCGCCCAGACCCGCCTGGGCGGCGGACGCATCCATCACTCCATGCGCACGATCGGCATGGCCAAGAAGGCCCTCGACATGATGTGCGAGCGGGCGCTGAGCCGGGAGACGGCCGGCAGCATCCTGGCCGACAAGCAGTTCGTGCAGGGCTACATCGCCGACTCCTACGCCCAGCTCATGCAGTTCCGGCTGTTCGTGCTGTACACGGCGTGGGAGATCGACAAGTACAACGACTACAAGCGGGTGCGGAAGGACATCGCCGCGGCCAAGGTCCTCATGCCCACGGTCCTGCACGACATCGCCTGGCGTGCGATGCAGGTCCACGGTGCGCTGGGGACGTCGAACGAGATGCCGTTCATGTCGATGGTCCACGCCGCCGCCGTGCTCGGCATCGCCGACGGCCCCACCGAGGTCCACAAGGTCACCGTCGCTCGCCAAGTGCTGCGCGACTACGACGGCACCGACGGCATGTGGCCCACCGAGTGGATCCCCGGCAAGCTCGAAGCGGCGAAGGCCAAATTCGCCGACTACCTGGAGCACGAGGTCGGCAATCTCTAGTCCGGTGATCGACTTGGACCGCCTCGCCGGCTGGATGGACGACAACGTCCCGGACGGCAAGGGCGAGCCCATCGAGCACCGCTTCCTCTCCGGGGGCTCGCAGAACGAGATCTACGAGATCCGTCGCGGAGAGCTGCACTGCGCCATCCGCATCCCGCCCGCGTCGGCGCCCGCCGAACGTGACGGCGGGATCATCCGCGAGTGGCGCATCATCGAGGCGCTCGACGGCACCGACGTCCCCCACACCCCGGCGGTCGCCGTGTGCGAGGACGCCGCCGTCCTCGGTCGCGCCTTCTACCTGATGGGCTTCGTCGACGGGTGGTCGCCGATGGACATGGTGGACCGCAAATGGCCGCCGCCGTTCGACACCGACCTCGAGGCGCGCGCCGGGCTCGCCTACCAGTTGGTCGAGGGCATCGCCCTGCTCTCCAAGGTCGACTGGAAGGCCAAGGGACTCGAGGACCTCGGGCGCCCCGACGGCTTCCACGAGCGCCAGGTCGACCGGTGGACGACCTTCTTCGAGCGCATCAAAGGCCGTGACCTCGACGGTATGGAGGTGGCGTCGAGCTGGCTGCGCCGCCACCGCCCGATCGACTACGTCCCCGGCGTCATGCATGGCGACTACCAGTTCGCCAACGTCATGTACCGCTACGGCGCTCCGGCGCAGTTGGCGGCCATCGTCGACTGGGAGATGGGCACGGTCGGTGACCCCAAGCTCGACCTGGGCTGGGTCGTGCAGGGTTGGCCGGAGGACACGAGCGCCCCTTCGGAGTCGAGCTACGTCGACATGCGGGGAATGCCGTCCCGCGAAGAGGTCGTCGGCCACTACGCCGATGTGTCTGGTCGTCAGGTCGACGACATCGACTACTACCGGATCCTGGCCAAGTGGAAGCTGGCGATCGTCCTCGAGCGTGGGTTCCAGCGTGCCGGTGAGGACGACGAGAAGCTCCAAGCCTTCGGCCCCATCGTCGTCGACCTCATGAAGGGCGCCGCCGAGCTGGCCGAGACGACCGACTACGGCCGTTAGCGGGAGTATGGATCCTGTTGCCGGGCGCGGCTACGGGAACAGCAGACGCCCGGCGACGGCGCCCGAGGCCTGCGGGTTCCCCTCCTGTCCTTGGCAGCCCGGAGCGGTCGAGCCCGCTGGGCACGACGTGAAGAAGCTCGCCCACGGGGTGCCGTCGGGCCCGATGTCGCCACCGATGAAGTCGTCCCGGGCTTCGGCCGGAGTGCCCTGGTAGAGCGGCTGGCCGGGGTTGTTGACCGTGGCACTCCAGAACAGGGGAGTGGCCGCCAGCGCGTCGCGGGTGACGGTCAGGTAGCCGTCCAGACCCGTCGAGGTGCCGGTCGTGGCCAGATAGGACGCGGCGACCTCGCTCCCGCGCTGGGCCACGAACCACTGGCTGATCGACGTGACCCCAGGAGCGGTCATATCGAGTGGCGCCGACCAGTCGATGCCGCCGTCGTGGGAGCTGCGGAGAAGAAGGTGAACGCCGTCGAGGTGGAACGAGTAGAGGTTGCCCTGCTCGTCGACGCGCAGCTCGTCCGTCGCCGGGATGGTCAGGGGGTTGCCCTGGCCGTCCCGCAGTATCGGCCACGTGCTCGCTTCGTCGGTGCTCTTGGCCAGGAACGTGTGTGAACCGCACACGACCGTGACGTACAGGGAACCGTCCGGCGCAGGCTCGGGATAGTTGCCGTCGCCGGCGTTGAAGACCTCAGGGTCGGTGCCGCACTCGGCATGGGTCGGCACCGGTTGGGAGAAGAGGATGGACGACTGGGCCCAGCTCAGGCCGCCGTCCAATGACCGGTAGCAGGCCCGGTAGCCGGGGATGACAGGAGCGGCCCAATAGAAGAGCATGTCGTTCCCGCACCAGTAGGACACGTTGGGATAGCCGACCGGCTGCGCACCGCCGGCCGGCGGCACGGCGGCGGCGAACCGCGGGTTCTCCGATTCGATGAACGGCGTGAGGGCGCTGTAGCTCCAGGTCTTGCCGTCGTCGGCGCTGACCATCAGATGAGCGTGTCCGGCGGGCAGCTGGTCCTGGGGCGGCACGTCGCCGGATTGCGGGACGGGGTTGGCGCTCAGCGCGTAGTAGAAGATGCGTCCCGTCGACCGGTCGACGTAGAGCTGATCGTCCTGCGGGACCCAGGTCGCCCCACCGGGCTTCACGAAGTTCCAGTGGGCGCCCTGGTCGGACGTAACCGCCAAGCCGCCCGGGCTCAGGCTCGTCGACAGGCGCGGTCCCGGTGCCCCGGGGACGAACCCCGTGCCGGCCACGCCGGGCGTCGTCGTCGCCGGTTCGTAGACCGCGGTGCCGTCCGCCGTGACCACGATCCGGGTCTCGGCCCCGCCGTATCCCGTCTGCACTTCGCACGGCACGGGTGCGCCCTTGACACGCGAGGCCACGGCGCCGCCTGCGTAGTGGGCCACGGCGTGGCGAGTGTTGGCGCATCCCGGGCCTGTCGGGGCAGGCCGGGCGACGGCCACCTGGGGGAGGAGCCAGACCACGACGGCGGCCGCGGCCAGATAGAGGGGAGCGCGCCGAATCCGCACGGTGAGGACTACGACACGCGTGCCTCATTTCCTCCTCGTACGCTCGGGGCCGATGCCGACGTACAACCACACCGGACAGGTCGTCACCGACATCGAGCGTTCGACGCGCTTCTACCAGGAGGTGCTCGGCTTCAAGCCCTGGTACGAGATCAGCCCACCCGACGAGGCGACGGCCAAGCTCATGTCGCTGAGGCCGCCCCTCGGCACCAAGGTCTCCTATCTGGTCCTCGACGGCTTCGTGCTCGAGCTCATGCAGCACACGGCCGACGGCGCCACCGCGCCATATCGAGCGCGCACGATGAACCAGCCCGGCCTGACCCACCTGTCGATCTCGGTCGACGACGTGCGAGCCACGGCCGAGAAGGCCGTCGCGTACGGCGGAGAGATCCTCGAGGACACCGACATCGGAGTCGCCCTGTTCATCCGGGATCCCGACGGGCAGATGCTCGAACTGCTGCCGTCGACGTTCCGCGAGAGCCTGCCACCGAAACCATGACCGCAGCACGATGACCCTCGCCAGCGACTCGGCCGTCTACGCCGACTGAGTACGAAGACGCACTCGTTGGGCGCGGGCTGACCTACCAGCCGTTCCCCATCGTCCGCAGAGTGGGGACATGCGGCGCTGGGGTCGGGGGTTGCTGCTGGCGATGCCGGTCGTGATCGCCGTGACGGGGACGGTCGCGGTGGCCAAGGCCGGCGGTGCGGGGCAGCATCCGCCGGCGCCGGCCGTGCCGCTGCGGGTGACCGAGACGTTGTCGCCGCCGACGACGTCGGTGCCGTCGACCACAGTCACCGTGCCGCCGACCGCAGCGGTTCAGCGTGCGGT
>CADDZP010000245.1 GCA_902812475.1 Actinomycetota bacterium
CGTCGCCCACGATGCGGCGCCCCACGCCCCGGACCGCGGGACCCAGCCGGGCGTACACGCGCCTGAGGGCCTCGTCGCTGCCGGCCGACACTTCGGCCATCAGAATTGCCTCGTCCACCTCGGACACGACCTTCCGGCAAGGCCGGGCCGGTCGGCTAGTGGACGATGGTCCTACGACCTCGTTCCGGTGACGCCATTTCGCTGGGCCCAGAGGGCGGCCTGGGTGCGGTCGGTGACGCCGATGCGCTGGAAGACGCTCGTCAGATGGGCCTTCACCGTCTTCTCGGCAATCCCCAGGCGGCGGGCGATCTGCTTGTTGGCCATGCCCTCGGCGAGCAGCGCCAACACTTCCTGCTCGCGGGCGGTGAGCTCCGCCGCCGGGCGGGCCTCTGCTCGCGCCGACAGCACGGCCCTCGCCGCCTTGGGCGCCAGCGGCGACTCACCACGGGCGGCGGCTTCGATACCCCGCAGGAGCTCGTCGGGCTCCGCGTCTTTCAACAGGTACCCGACGGCGCCGGCGTCGATGGCATCGAGAATGCGCTCGCGGTCGGAGAACGACGTGAGCACGACGACGCGGATGTCGGGCCGCTCGCCCACGAGGCGCCGCGTCGCCTCGATCCCGTCGACGCCGGGCATCGACAGGTCCATGAGCACGACGTCGGGATCGTGCTCTGCGGCCAGGGCGATCGCCTCTTCCCCGTCGGCCGCGGCGCCGACAACCGAGAAGCCACCAGCGCCGTCGAGCAGCGCCGTCAAACCGCGGCGTACGACATCGTGGTCATCGGCGAGCAGGACACGGATCACGCCACCGGGACCTCGGCTTCCAGCCGAGTACCCGCGCCCGGCGTGGACGCGACCACGAGGCGGCCGCCGGCGTCGGTCACCAGCCCCGTCAAGAGCGTGAGCCCCAGGTGTCCCTCCTCTCGGCGGTGCTCGAGACGGTCGGGCGAGAACCCCCGGCCGTTGTCGACAATGACGAGGCGGGCGACGCCGTTGTCACGCGCCAACGAGACGCTGACCCTCGTCGCGTCGGCGTGGGCGGCCACGTTGCGGACCGCTTCCTGGGCGATGCGGTAGAGGAGCGTCTGGCTGTCGGCCGACGGCGCCGCCGAGTCGTCCACGTCGACTGTCGTCTCGACGCCCTCGGCGGCGAGCGGTGCCACCAGTTCGCCGACGGCGTTGTCGAGCCCTTCGCTGTGCAGGTTGGGCGGGGCGATCTGGATCATCAGGCTGCGCAGCTCGCGCATGCTGCGGCGGGTGTCGGCAGCCGCCTGGCGGATGACCGACGCCGCCTCGTCGCCGTCGAGACGGTCGGCCACGGCAGCCAACGAGTACGACACCCCCGCCAGGCTCTGGACGACGCCGTCGTGCAGGTCCCGGGCGATGCGGTGCCGCTCGGCCGCGGACGCGTCGATGGCCCGCTGGAGCAGCCGCTCGCGGTCTTCCTGACCCTGGCGCAGCCCCCGGGCCATCGACCAGGCCAACGGCACCTGGACGAGGAACAGCAGCAGCAGGCCGCCGACGAGCACCGGTGCGAACGAGCCCCAGATGTGGCGCCCGCTCTCGGCGATCGAGCTGTAGCGGAGGTACGCCTCGAACAAAAGAGGCCGGCCCGACAGCGTGTGCACGGGCACGTAGACCTCGAGGAGCTTGTCGTAGGGGCGCTCGTAGCGATTCTCCGGTTCGTCGAGATCGCTGAGGTCGGCGGCGACCTTGCCTGTGCGCAGGGCGGCCCGCTCCCCCGCGCCCAGGCCGAACGTCTGGCCGATGAGACGGGGCTCGTCGGAGTAGACGACCCGTCCGTCCGACGTCCACACCTTGACGCGCACGACCCGCTCGCTCAGAACGCGCTCGTGCACGACGGTGCTGATCCGCTCGAGGGCTGTGGGGTCCCCGGTCAGCACGCCGTCGGCGAGCACGGGTTCGACGACGGCATGGCCGTCGATGCCAGCGATGTCGCGGGCGTTGCTGATCGCCTCGTTCGTGGCGTTGCGACGAACGACGTAGATCGTCCCCGCCGAGATGAGCACGACGGCGGCGAGGCCGGCCAGGACGAACTGCGTGACCGACGTCGCCACCGACTTCCTCATGTTGAGGAAACGTTACGTGCCATCTGCTCGTAGATGGCCTGCTGCACGCGCGTCGGCCGGGGCACCATGCGCATCGTCTCCTGGCCCCGCTCCCCGGCCGACTCGATGCGCACATCGCCCGCGCCGATGAGGCGCTCGAAGAGGCGCTGGCGGTAGGTCAGGTCGTTGATCCGCTCGAGCGGGATCTCGCGGCCGATCTTGGTGAGCACCCCGGCGCGCACGATCAGACGCTGCGTGGTCAGCACCATGTTCGTCGTTGCCCACCGGACGTAGCGCCGGACGAATCGGCCGAGGGCCAGCAACACCAGAACGAGACTGGCGATCAGAACGGGGTCGTGAGCGGCACCGGGCACAACCGTGTCGACGACGACGGCCAACGCCAGGCTCAGGACGAGGAGCAGTCCGGAGCCGACCAGCACCCACCAGTGGGGCCGGAGGTCGAGGACGATCGCCTCGCCGTCGTTCAGGAGCCGGCGGGGGAAGGGCACCGGCGGGCGCGCCTAGGGCGTTGTGGTCTCGGACGGCGAGGTCGGCGAGACCGTCGCCCTCGTCGTCGGCGGGACCGTCGCCCGGGTCGTCGTCGTGGCCCGCGGGGCCGTTGTCGTGGCGTGCCCGGTGCTGCTCGTCGACGAGCTGGACACCGTCGTCGTCGTCGTCTGAGAGCACGGCGTGTTGCCGACGGCGCCGGCGATGTGGAACGGCACATGCACGACGTTGGAGACCACGTTCAGCCCTGCCCGGTCGGCCGGCACGGTCGCCGGGGCGGCGTCGGCCACCACATAGGCGTCCAGGGCGCTGTCGATGTCGATACCCCAACGGGCGACGCTGTTGACCCACGTCGCCCAGACCTCGCCGGAGCCGTCGGGCAGCTGGGACACGCTCACGATCTGGAACAGCCCGGCCAGATTGGCCTGGGGCCCACCGAGGGACGGCTCGGTGGTCGACATCGTCACGACCATGTTCTGGTAGAGCGGGTTGCGGCCCTGCTGGCCCTGCTGGGCGGCGCGGATCCCGGCCTTGAGGAAGTCGGGGTTCTTGGAGCGCACGGCCAGGTCGATGACGACGCCTGTCCCGCAGACACCCTGAACCGATTTCGGCTCGGGCGAGAACACCTGCACCGTCACCGGTGTGGCCGCCGTCGACGACGTCGTGCTCCCGGCCGACGCCTTCTTCTTGGAGCCGCCGGACGAGCAGGCCGCCAGCACGAGAGCGACGGCAACCATGACGACCGTGACACGTCTCACGGGAGACGAATCTACTTGTAGACCTTCCTGCGGAAGAGGGATTCGTGCGACGACACGCGGTCGAGGAAGAGGAGGCCATCGAGGTGGTCGAGCTCGTGGAGCAGCGCTCGGGCCTCGAAGGCATCGGCCTCGATGACCCGCTCGGTGCCGTCGACGGTCAAGCCGCGCACGACGACGGTGGACGCCCTGGCCACATCGCCGGTGAGGTCGGGCACGCTCATGCACCCCTCCCTCGCCACGACGGGGCCGTGGGCGAGGAGCACCTCGGGGTCGAACAGCACGATCTCGCCGTGGCAGGAACGCGCCTTCCTGTGGCCGGTGACGTCGATGGTGAAGGCGCGCCGCGCCGCGCCGATCTGTGTGGCGGCGATGCCGACGCAGGCGGGCGACGCCCGCATGGTGTCGACCAGGTCGACCGCCAGGGCGCGGGCGGCGTCGTCCACCCGGCCGACGGGTTCGGCGGGCTGCTTGAGGAAGTGGTCGGGTAGCCGCAGGACCGGCCTGACTGCCACCGCGCCGGTCAGAGGATGTCGGCGTCGGAGGGGTGCAGGCTGCACTCGACACCGAGGTCGCCGGCCAGGACGCCGAGACGCTGCTGCAGGTCGCCCGCATCGGTGCCCTTGGGCAACGTGACCTCGAGGATCATGGCGTAGACGGGACGGGCAACGTCGCCGATGACGCGGGTCGACAGGTCGACGATGTTCACGCCGGCGTCGGCCAGCAGCAACGCCACGCGGTGCACGATGCCGGGACGGTCGGACCCGTAGACCGACACCGTCCAGGCGTCGCCCGGCGGCGAGACCGGCACGTCGTCGTCGATGGCACGAACGGCGACCACCAGGTCGAACGCAGACGCCGGCTCGGCGAGGGCAGACTCGAGCGTCTCCTGGGCGAGGCCATCGGGAGCCGCGACCACGAGCATCATGGCGAAGTGGCCGCGCAGGATCGTCATCGACGTGTCCTCGAGGTTGCAACCGTGGTCGAGGAAGGTCCCGGTGACGGCGGCGACGATCCCCGGCCGGTCGGCGCCCACCGCCGACACCGCGTAGTGGCGCACCGGCACTAAGCGAAGAGCTCCAGCTGACAGAGGCGCCCGACGGCGTCATCCCAGGACTGGAGACGGCGAGCCCGGCGCACGAGGTCGCGGCGGTTGTAGGGGCGGTCGAGGAGCCAGGAGTCGCACACGGCCGCGAGCGACTCCGCTTCCACCGGGTTGTCCTCGACGGTGGCCCGCACGCCGAGACGGCGTGCCACCTCGGCCTTGGTGCCGAGCGGTGTGTGGTGGACGTCGTCGAGATCGAGGCCATGGCTGCGCAGCCAGCGAACGGTCACGTCGGCGAGGTGGGCGGGCCGGGCCGTTATGCCGACCAGCCGCCATCCGGCGTCGCGCAGGGCGGCGAGGCCGTAGGCGGCACCATCGGTGGGATGGGCCTCGGCGTACAGCGCCGGGTCGCCGAACGTCTCGTCGAGGAAGGCGACGAAGGCGCTGCGGGGCAGCCCGAGCTCCAGCTCGCGCAGGTCGTAGCGGGTCCACGCCGACGGGTGGGTGGCCACGCCGAACCGCCGGGCGATGCGAGCGGCCACGGGCGGGGCCAGGTCGCACAGGACACCGTCGAGATCGAGACCGCAGAGCACAACGAAATCGTACAGACGACGTACGACAAGAACCCGGGCCCTTGACGGATGCCCTGGCGCGGCGAAGAATGCGGATGCACCGGTTCGACAGATGCCCCAGCGTGAGGGCGGCCTCAGGCCACCTCCCTGTCGGCACGAGCCGGAACGGTGCGGTACGGCCCCGAGGAGACCGGACGGCATCTCGCCGGATGGCTACTTGGGGCCGTTCCGCGCCCGCACCATCCGCGTTTGTGTCATACCCCGTCTGTACGTTCGAACGCGTGTCCGACGACGCCCTGTTGCACGGTCTGAACGACGCCCAGCGGCGGGCGGTGACCACCGACGCAAGCCCGCTGTGCATCCTGGCCGGCGCCGGGTCGGGCAAGACGCGGGTCCTCACCCGCCGCATCGCCTGGCGGGTCGCCGAGGGCAGCGCCGACACCCGCCACGTCCTCGCCCTCACCTTCACCCGCAAGGCCGCCGGCGAGCTGTCCAGCCGGTTGGCGGCACTCGGCGTCCGCCACCAGGTCGCGGCGGGCACGTTCCACGCCATGGCCTACGCCCAGCTGCGCAGGCGCTGGGCAGATCGGGGCGAGCGGCCGCCCACGCTGCTCGACCGCAAGGTCCGGCTGCTGGCGCCCTTGATGGCCGGTCACCGCCGCGCCGGCGTCCAGCCGGGCGACGTCGCCGCCTCGGCCTCGTAGTGGGCGGGCGCAAGCCGGCCCTGCCCATGGCGGTCATGGCG
>CADDZP010000246.1 GCA_902812475.1 Actinomycetota bacterium
GCCGAGGACGTCTCGATCGCGGGCACCGCGACCACGCCGAGCCCGAGCGCGCAGGCGGCCGCTGCCGCCAGCGCGCGCGCACCGTATCCGCGCCCGGTCATACCTCGGCCCCTACGGCGGCGCCGATGTACTGCTCGAAGACACGGTCGTCGTCCAGCTCGGCCGGCTCGCCGGCGAACGAGACCCGCCCGCGGTTGAGGAGGTAGACGAGGTCGGCAACGACGAGCGCCCGGGTCACGTACTGCTCGACGAGCAGGAGGCTCACGCCCTCGGACGCCAGTCGGGCGATGACGTCGAAGATCTCGTCGACAACCTTGGGCGCCAGGCCCATCGACACCTCGTCGAGGAGCACGACGCGAGGCGACTGGACGTATGCCCGGGCCAGGGCCAGCATCTGTTGTTCGCCACCCGACATGGTCCCGGCGAGCTGGCCGCGGCGCTCGCCGAGCCGCGGGAAGACCTCGTAGGCGCATTCGAGCGACTGACGCTCGCGTCCCGGCGGCGACTGAAGACGGATGTTCTCGGCCACCGTGAGCGACGGAAAGACGCCCCGGCCCTCGGGTACGTGGCAGAGCCCGTGGTCGACAAGCCGGTGGGGCGGCATCCCGGTCACGTCCTGGCCATCGACGAGCACGGAACCGGCGGACGGCGAGAGCAGGCCGGTCGCAACCCGGAGCAGCGTCGTCTTGCCGGCGCCGTTCGGACCGAGCAGAGCCACGACCGACGCCGGCGGGACGGCCAGGCTGACGTCCCGAAGCACGGTGCTGGTGCCGTAGCCCGCGGACACGTGGCGCAGCTCGAACATCAGGCCGCCCCGGAGACGCTGTCGGCACCCAGGTAGGCCGCCCGCACGACCGAGCTCGACGAGACGTCAGCGGGCGTGCCCTCGAAGAGAGGCTTGCCGAAGTCGACCACATAGAGGTACGCGCAAACGCCCATCACCAGGGCCATGTCGTGCTCGACGAGAAGGACGCCGACACGGCGTTGGGCGACCAGCTGCCGGAGGATGCCACCGAACCACTGCGTCTCCACGGCGTCCAGACCCGACGACGGCTCGTCGAGCAGCAGCATCGAGGCACCGCTGGCGACGGTCCGCGCCAACTCCACCAGTCGCCGCTGACCGGTCGACAGATCGGCGACACGGGCGTCGCGCAACGCCTCGACCTCGCACAGCACCATGGCCTCCGCTGCCATGTCGCTGATCTCGTCGTTGTCCTCCGCCCGCCCGAGCAGATGGCGAAGCGGGTTGCGACCGGCGAGGCGAGCCTCTCGCCCGAGCCGGACGTTCGCGGCGACAGTCAGAGAATCGAACAGCTCCATGCGCTGGAACGTGCGCCCGAGCCCCAGTTGGGCGCGTGCCTCGGGAGATGCGGCCGTGACGTCGTGCCCAAGGAGACGCACTGTGCCCTTGGTGGGGCGCAGCAGACCGGTGCAGGCGTTGAACATCGTCGTCTTGCCGGCGCCATTGGGCCCGATGAGCCCGGTGATGGAGCCGACAGCGGCCTCGAGGCTGACGTCGTCAACAGCGACGAGGCCGCCGTAGCGGACTGTCAGGTGGTCGACGGCGATGCCATTGAGGCCCCGTTGCTTCGACTTCTCGGCCATCGCGGACTCCCGTCGCCCGTCGTCGTCCGGATCGTAAGACGGAGACGGCGACATGTCAAATTGTTCAGTTAATTAGTTTTCGCCGAGTGCGACGCGGAGAGCTCGCGCTTGTTGATCTTCCCCATCGCGGTACGCCCCAGCGTGTCGACGACCTCGACCGTCCGTGGGCACTTGTAGTGCGAGAGGCGCTGGCGACAGAAGGCGACCAGCTCGTCGAGCTGGGGGGCGGAGTGGCTGTCGCGTGGGACGACGAGGGCGATCAGCTCCTCCCCCATCTCGGCATGAGGCACGCCGATGCACGCCACGTCGACGACATCGGGGTGCTGAACGAGGACCTGCTCGGCCTCCGCCGGATAGATGTTCACGCCACCGGAGACGACCATGTCGCTGGCTCGGTCGGTGATGAACACATAGCCGTCGACGTCGACGTAGCCGATCTCGCCGAGCGTGAACAGCCCGGGCTCCACGTTGGCGCCCGCCGTCTTCTCGGGGTCATTCGGGTACTCGATCCCACGTCCGGTCGCGTCCCGGAAGAACAGCCGGCCTTCCGCGCCCGTTGACACGTCATTCCCGTTGTCATCGAGGACAACCACGCTGAACGGCGGGACCGGCCGCCCAACCGACCCGGGATGTGCGAGCCACTCGTCGCTCGAGATCGAGCACGTCGTGCCCACCTCGGTGGCGCCGTAGGCCTCGGTGAAGACGGGGCCCCACCACTCGATCATCGCCCGTTTCACGTCCACGGGGCAGGCAGAGCCGGTGTGGGCCACCAGGCGCAGCGAGGACACGTCGTAGCGCCGGCGCGTGGCCTCGGGGAGCGCCAAGAGTCGGATGAAATGCGTCGGCACCATCACTGCCGTCTCGACTCGGTGCTCCTGAATGGCGCGCAGCGTGGCCTCGGCGTCGAAGCGGCCGAGGATGACCGACGGCACACCGGCGACGAGGAGGCGAGCACCGGTCAGCGGACCGGTGTGGTACATGGGGCCGACGACCAGGTGGGTCCCGAAGACGGCGAACGGGCTCTGCGCCAGTACATCGAGGTGCTCAGCCATCGTGGACCCGCCGGCGAACATCGTCGGAGGCAGCTCGGTGGCCTTGGGCCGCCCGGTCGTACCCGAGGTGTACAGGAGGTTCGGGCGCGGGCGGACGTCATCGGGCGGTGCTTCCGCCGGCGAGCCCGCCAACCACTGGTCCCATGCGGCAAGCCCGGGCCCGGCCGCGCCCCATGCGACGACCGCTTGGATCCCGGCTTGCCTCGCCGCCTCGATACCCCGCTCGGCCGTCTCGGGCCCGACGAAGACCATGGCCGCGCCCGAGTCGGCCAGGATGTACGCAGCCTCATCGACGGTCAGATGGAAATTGACGGGAACGGTGGACGCTCCGCCGAGCAGCGCCCCAAGATGGGCGAGCGCCGTCTCGACTGAGTTATCGGCGAACACGGCAACCCGTCGATCAGGGCCGAGCTCGGTGTTCAGGACGGCGTTCGCCACTCTGTTCAGAACATCGTCGACCTCCGCCCAGCGCAGGTTCCGCCGCGGGTCCCGCAACGCAATCTGCTCGGGCGCAGCATCGGCGAGGACGCGAGCGAACCGAGGCATCGATCCAGATACTAACTGATTGATCAATTTTCCACAATAGCGGGCCTCCTCGAAGCTGGTCGTCGGCGTCAGTCGACGCGTCGTAGGTTGCAACACCGGTCGTGTCGGTCGTCCCGCCGCCGGCTCGAGCGCGAGAGCGGCATTTTCCCCGGGCTAGAGCGCGGGTTTCACGTCGTCCTCTGGGTACCGATCCCGCCAGGAAGTCAAGATCTCGGAGGTGCTCGTGGACGCCGATGGCCCGATCATGCCGCTGTCGCAGTATTGGAAGGCGGGCGAGGAGATCGTCCGAATGCACCGAGCCGCTAAGAGGTCGCGCGGATAGGCGCTGAGTGACCGGGTCGCGACTCAGCGCGACCAAGGAGAAACCATCCACCGGTCGTGGTGTTGGTTCCCGGATTCTTCCGGGGTGCGAACCCCAAACACCGACGACCGAGTGGAAGGACTTCCCCATCATGCGTGCCCTGGACCCCGAGGTGGTCGATGCCGTGTGGGCGGCCATCGAGCCATTGCTTCCCGCGCCGGTATCCGACGATCATCCCCTTGGCCGCCATCGCCCGCGGGTGCCTGATCGCCTGTGCTTCGAAGGCATCCTCATTCGGCTGGTGACCGGCTGCTCGTGGGTGGACGCCGAGTCGCTCCTCGGCGGTGCCGTCTCCGACACGACGGCGAAGGACGTCCGGCGCTTCCTTCGGCAAGCATGACATAGCGCCCGCTCGGGGCGCTGTCGAAGCCGCACAGAAGGACGGGATCGCGCCGGTCGTACACCCGACCCGAGCCGTCGTCGCTACATCAACGACAGGCGCTCACGGGCTCCAGGTAACCGGCGCTCGGCGCTACATGTCGGACTCGAACGACATGCTTGCCGACGCGAGCGGGTTCGTCGGCGCGACAGAACGTCGGCCGTTGAGACGCGTCCAACGCAGACCCACTGCACTCAAGCGGTTGCTTCGAAGAAGCGCTCGTAGAGGTCGCCGTCGGGGTTGATGTAGATGTCCTGGGTGACACGCACGCTGGAGTGGCCGAGGAGCCGGGAGACGTCTTCGATCCTCGCCCCGCGCTGGGACAGGGCCCAGGTCGCGAAGACGTGGCGCAGCGAGTGGAACGTCCAGGCCCACCGCCCGTCGGCGAGTCTGGGCCAGCCAGCGGCTGTGGCCGCGGGCTCGAAGACGTTGCGCCAGTAGTTGGACCGACGGGCCCACTGCCCCGGGGGCGAAGGGAACAGGGCCCCGTCGCTGCCGACCTCGGCGACACGGCGTTCCACGAGGGCCGCCAACTCGACTCCGAGCGGGGTGCGGGCCGGGTACATGCTCACACGCCGGCGGCGGTTCTTGGGCGGAGAAAGCTTGAGCTCGCGGCGGGTCTCGATCAGCTGGCGGTCGACGCTGATCCGTCGAAGGGCGGGATCAAGGCGATCAGCCGTGAGGGCGGCGTGCTCGCCCCAGCGCAGACCGGAGTAGGCGACCAACAGCAGCTGCAACTCCCGCCACCACACACCCTTTGCCTCCGCCGCGGCTCGGGCCAAGACGCGGACCGCGGTCGCGGTGGGGATTTCTGCCGCCTCGAGGTTGCGACTGCGCTCGAGGACGGGGGCTTCGCTGATGGGGCGACGGCGGTGCACGCCCCGCAGCACGTCCTGGCGCGAAAGGAGGAGCCCCTGCTCCATGGCGGCGCCAACGAGCGCAGACAGGCAGCGGCGCAGGTTGGTGGCCGTGGCCTCGGTGGGTGCTGCGTCAAGAATGCGTTGGAAATCGGCCCGGGTGAGGTCCCCCACAGCCATCGCTCCGATCGCTGGCATAACGAAGCGGTGACAATAGGACTCCTGTTCCTCGCGGTGACGCTCGGACCAGATCCGGGCCCGGGCAGGCGGCCGGGCGGGGTCGAGGTAGTGACGCACGAGGTCGGCGCCCTTGCAACGGAGCAACGCCGTCGGCGTCCCGTGGGCGAGGCGTTCGGCGACCGCCTCAGCCTTGGTCAAGGCGTCACGACGGTTGCGGGCGGTGGTGTCCTTCCGCCTTCCGTACTCGGTCCAGCGAAGGCGCCAGTAACCGCCGGGAGCGGCCGGACCGTGCGCCGTGACGCCACCCTCGAGAACGAGGACTTCCCGGCCAGGATCGTCGATGAGTTCTTGGTTCATGCATGGCGGAGCGAGGCCACGATGGGTCCAAGTTTGGGGGAATCGTTGGGGTAAACAGCCTGTCTGCGAGGGGGAAACCCTCAAAGACGCAGGTCAGAGACGTGGATTCGAGCACGACGCGGAACTTGCAAAGCAGGTGCTCTTCCAGCTGAGCTACGTCCCCGCTGAGGGGATGCTACTGCTGGGCCATTCGGCCTAATGCCGAGCCCTCGGGGCGCCGAAACTGCCGAGAGGCCCCGAGCTGCACGGGTGGCACCAACGCCGCCCGTCGCCGCGCGCCGAGGGAGAGCGATGGCTGCCAAGACCCAGCGGACGACAGCACGAGCCGCGCCGCGCCGG
>CADDZP010000247.1 GCA_902812475.1 Actinomycetota bacterium
CCCGTAGGCGGCGCGGCGACGAGCTCGCCGGTGAAGCGGCCTTCGCGCTCGCCCATACGCGCGCAGACGACGTCGTCGAACAGCGGCCGCAACGGCGCGATCACGAAGTCGAGGGCGCCGGTGATGAGCAACGTGCGGTGGCCCAGAGCGCGGTGCTCGCGCACGCGCCGGATGCCGGCCGGGAACGACTTGGTGAGGAGCAGGTCGTTGAACAGCTCCCAGGCATCGGCCCGCAGGCGTTCGACGGGTGCACCCTCGTAGCGCCGGTAGAAATGGCGCAGGAAGTCGCCACGGTCGCGCCGGTCCAGGGCGAGCAACCCGGGCGCCTCCCGCAGCGTCTTGAGGGTGAACCGGGCGCGCTCGTCGGCGGGCATGTGCCGGGTCGCCAGCCAGGCGAACGACTCGACCACGTTCGACGCGATCAGCGTGTTCTCGAGGTCGAAGACGGCGAGGTGGCGGTCGGGCGACAGGACGGCATTGCGCCCCCGCTCGGCGCGGCTCGGGGCCGAGCGGGTCCCTGGCGTCGTGCGGACCCGGGCGTGGGCCACGACCGACGGCAGGTGCACGTCCTGCACGTAGCGGGTCCAGTCGATGACTGCCGGGTCGAAGACGAAGGCACTCCGGTCGTCGTCGTCGAGGGACGCCCACAGTTCGAGGAGGCGATCGATCCGGAACACCGCCTCGGTCTCGGCGTAGGCGCCGTAGAGCTCGACGTAGCCCATGGCCCGGTCGACGGTGGACTTGCGGTCCTCCACGCGCGCCGAGAGCTCGGCCTGTCGGCCCCGCACGGGCAGCTGGGTCACGGCCCGCTCGACGGCGCCGAGCACCTTGGACACCCGCTGCAGCTGACGCTGGACGCGGCCGCGTCCCGGGAATGACCACTCGGGCACGTCGATGGGCTGGCCGTGGCTGTCGTAGATCGGGTGCTCGCGAAACCAGCCGCGCACCAGGTCGACGAGCCGCCGGTAGAGCAGCGGGTTCCGCGATCCCGATGCCGCCTGGTACACGGACGGGCCGTCGTCGGGACCGTGCGCAGCGACAGCCACGATGGCGGCGACGACGAGGTCGACAGGAATGACGTCGACGATGCCCTCGGGCAGCCCGGGGAACTCGGCGAGGAGTCCCCGCCCATAGGAGATGATCACGGGCTCGGCCATGCGGAAGCCGCGGATCCAGCCCGGCGCCGGCTCGAGGAGGCTCGACTCGATGATCGACGGGCGCAGGATCGTGAGCGGCACCTCGCCTCGCGTCTCGAGCAGCGCCCGCTCTCCCAGCGCCTTGGTGTAGGCGTAGGCGTCCGGCCAGCCGAGCGCCTGAGCGCGGGTCCGGCCCAGTTCGACCAACCGGTCCCGTACCCAGTCGGTGCGCAGACGCTCGGTCTTCTGGGCCAGCAGCGGCGAGCCGGCCGCGCCGAGTTCGCGGCGGGCCTGCTTGGCGAAGCGTTCCAACGCGTCGGGCCGGCGACTCTCGGCATCGACGTCGGCCCGGGCGCGACGCGCGGCGTCGACCTCGCCCCGCCAGTCGACCTCGGTGGCGAAGGGCGTGTCCGGGAGCAGGCGTTCGGGGGCGTCGCCCCGCCGCATGCCGGCGACGTATGCCGTCGACACGGCGATCATGTGCGCGCCCGAAGCCTCACGCCGAAGCACCTCGGCGACGCGGAGGGGTCCGAGCAGGTTGACCTCCACGGCGGTGTCCAGTGGCGAATCGAAGCTGACGGCTGCCGCCGAGTGCACGGCGACGTCGGCCGAAGCGAACAGGCGGCGGTCGTCGTCGTCGAGCCCCAGCCCGTCCACGGCCACGTCGCCGGCGACCACGCGCACGCGACGCTGCACTTCGTCGTCGAAAGATTCGCGCCACTCCTGGCGCAGACGGTCGAAGCAATCGTTGCGGAAGATCTCCCGCCGGGCCCGCTCCGCCGCGCCGCCGGCCCGCCGCCGGGAGCGTACGAGAAGGACGAGCTCGCAGTCGGGCACCGAGCGCAGCAGGCGCTCGACCAGCGCCGTTCCCAGGAACCCGGTGGCGCCGGTCACGGCCACGCGCTTGCCGGCCAGCGCCTCAGCAATCACCCACTCTTGCTAGCACGCAGGCCCTTGTCGGCCCTCTCGGGCCCGCCGTCAGACAGGCAGGAATTCGGGCAGCGGCAGCGTGAAGCCGAACGTCGAACCGCGACCGGGTTCGGAGTCGACCGACACGTCGCCGCCCATCACCCGGACGTACTCCTTCACCAGCGCCAGGCCGAGGCCGGTGCCCCGGAGGGTGTTGTTCACAACGTGCGACGCCCGCCAGAACGGATCGAAGGCCCGCTCCGCGTCCTCGCGGGTCAGGCCGTGGCCGTGGTCGCTGACCTCGACGTGGGCCATGCCGTCGTCCGCCCACCCTCGCACCGCGATCGGCGTACCCGGATCGGAGTACTTCACGGCGTTCGACAGGAGGTTGGTGAGCGTGCGCCGCAGGAGGGCGGAGTCGGCCATCACGAGTGTCGGGGGCACGTCGATGTCAATGGCCCGGCCGTCCACCAGCGGGCCGAGCGACGCGACCGTCTCGTCCACTTCGGTGCCCAAGTCGACGCTCTCGATGCCGGCGCTCAGGCGCCCGGCCTCGACGCGGGAGAAGTCGAGCAGACGCTCGACGAGGTCGCCGAGCTCGGCGGAGTGGTGGCAGATCTTCCCGACGAACTCCAGACGGTCGGCGTCCGACAAGCTGTCCCAGTGGACGCGCAGCGTCTCGGCGAACCCGCTGACGCACGTCAGCGGGGTACGAAGCTCGTGGCTCACGTTGGCCATGAGCTCGCGGCGAAGGTCGAGCATCTGCTGAAGGTCGTCGACCAGGGACCGCTCGAGCTCGAGGCGACGGATGCTGCCGAGGGCGATGCCCGCGTGGGACGCCAGCACCACGGCCAGCCGCCGCTCTTCGGGGGCGAAGGCCCGGGCCTGGCGCGTGACCACGGCGAGCACTCCCATCGGTGTCTCCTCCGCGGGCGGAACGGGCACAAGGAGCCGCCCGTCCTCGTCGACGGCCGCGTCTGGGTTGGCGAGCAGCCGGCGGGCCGCGGCCAGAAGCCGCCGGCGGTCGCCGAGGTGGTCGCCGGCCGTCGCCTCCTGCACGAGCCCGGCATCGGTCAGGACGAAGAGGGCACAAGCGTCCGCCCGCAGCAGGCGGCGAGCCCCGTCGACCACCTCGGCGAACACCTCGGGCCGGGCCGACGCGGACGTGACGAGCAGACCGATGCGCTCGAGCTCGCCGACCCGGCGAACGAGGTCGTGGTGGAACCATGCCCGCCACACAACGTCGGCCACGATGTCGAGGTAGCTCTCGTCCTTGACGATGTAGTCGACGGCACCTCGGCGCATCGCCTCGACGGCCAACCCCTCGGATCCCATGCCCGTCGCCATCACGACCGAGGGCCCACGATCGGCGAGGACGGGGAGGAGGTCGAGACCGGTCGTGCCCGGGAGCCGGTAGTCGAGCACGACAAGGTCGACGCTGTCGACGAGGGCCAGCGCCTCCTCGGCGTTGCCAGCCAGGCACACCACGAAGCCGGCCAGCTCGAGGCGGCGGCGGGCGAGGAAGCGGTGGTCGGGATCGTCGTCGACGACGAGGACGCGCACGCCCGCGGGTTTCTCGATCGTCGTGGTCTGACCTCCCACGGGCGTCCTCCGGTCGTCCGTCATCCGGACATTTCGAACCTTACGGGGGTGCTCGGCGCGAAGCGATAGACAGCCCGCGCTATTTCCGGGGACGGGGCGGACTAGTCCGTGTGAACAGGCAGGGTGAACGACATCCGCGTCCCACCGTTCGGGCCGTCCTCGGCCCAGATGCGCCCACCCATCGACTCGACCAGGGCGCGGGAGATGAACAGCCCCAGACCGACGCCGATACCGCCGTCCTGCAGGCGGACGAACTTCTCGAAGATGTGCTCCCGCTTGTCGGGAGGGATCCCCGGCCCGCGGTCGGTCACCGAGATGCACACGGCGTCGTCGCCGCGGGACACGTCGACAGCGATCGGCTCCGCCGCCGGCGAGAACTTGGTGGCGTTCACGACCAGGTTCATGAGAACGTGCTGCAGGAGCGCCCGGTCGACGCGCACGGGCGGCAGATCGGGTTCGACGTGGATCTGGAGCGGGTGGTCGTCGGCGAGGGGGATCAGGTCGTCGGCCAGCGCCGCCACCATGGTGCTGGCGCTCGACACCGGCGCGCCGGAAGAGACGGCATCGCCGGACAACGTGAGCCACCGCAGGTGCTGGAAGTTGTCGATCAGCACGCGCAGCTGGTCGACCTGGCGGTTCATCCGTCCGACGATGTCCAGGCGCCGGTCGTCGGCCAGCAGCGACCAGTGGTCGCGCAGCATCTGCCCGTACCCCGACACGATCGTCACCAAGTTGCCGATCTCGTGGCCGAGGACACGCAGCAGCTCGTCGGCGGAGAGGCCGGCGAGCGGTCCGTCGCTGGCTTCTCGAACTGCCATCTCAGGCCACGCTCGAGTCCCCCGGCGACGGCTGCATGATCTCGATCAGCGCCTGGACCAACCGTCGCGGAGGGACACCCTTTTCCAGATAGGCGACGGCCCCACCCTTGAGGGCGACGGGCGCCATACGCGCCTCCTCGAACCCCGAGAGGACCACCACCTTGGTCTCCGGCGACGCCTCGAGGATGCGCGGAAGCGCCTCGAGACCGTCCAGTGCCGGCATGGAGAGGTCGAGGAGCGCCAGATCGGGCTTGTACATCGCCGCCAGGTCGACGGCGTGGGCGCCGTCCATGGCCTCGGCCACCACGGTGAAGCGCCCGCTCAGCTCCAGCGCCAGGCGGAGCATCGAGCGCAGATCCTGGACGTCGTCGGCGATGAGGACGCGGAAGACCTCGTTCTCCTCGCTCACCCCACGTCCGCCCACTGGCCCACCGGAATTCCTCTCCTCTCCCCCAGCGGGGGACAGTCTGGCAAACTTCGCCGCGCTTACAGGTACTGCATGGGGTCGACCGGCGTGCCCCGCACCCGCACCTCGAAGTGCAGATGGGGCCCAGTGCACAATCCGGTGCAGCCGACGTACCCGATGACCTGGCCCCGTTGCACGCTCTGGCCCGGGGTCACGATGATGCTGCTCTGGTGGGCGTACAGGGTGGCCAGCCCGTTGCCATGGTCGACGACGGTGGCGTTGCCGTAGCCGCCGAGCGGACCCGCCGAGACGACCACGCCGTCGGCCGCCGCATGGATGGGGGTGCCGTAGCCGGCGCCGAAGTCGACCCCCGTGTGCATACGCACGTCGCCGTAGATGGGATGGACGCGCGGTCCGAACGGCGAGGTGATCGGCGCTCCGGGGGTGGGCACTGCCAGTACCCCGTGACCGGACGGCACGAGGGCCTGCCCTGACTGCCGGCCGAGCAGTTGGGTGGCGAGCGCGTCTGACTGGCGTTGTAGGGCGGTGATCTGGGCCTCGAACTCGCCCTTGCGCGCCTGGAGCTGGGCGAGCAGGTCGTTTTGCTTGGCCACCTCCGCTGCCGCCTGCCGGCGCACGCCGTCGGCCGCCTGGCGCTGGTCGGTGAGGTCCTGCTCCTTGGCAGCCACGACGTCGCGCTCGACGCGGGCCTGGTCGCGGTCCTTGTCCAGGGCGTCGCGGAGGTCGGCGACCTGGGCCTC
>CADDZP010000248.1 GCA_902812475.1 Actinomycetota bacterium
GTGGAGCTGGCCGGCGCCGGCCAGCTCCACGGTGCCGTCCTCGGGGTGGTAGCGCACGATCAGGGCGGTGGCGGCCAGGTCGGGGCTCTGGGCCGACACCAGCACGTCGGCCCGCGACACCAGCCTGCTCATCGGCGTCCCGTCGAGGGCGAGGAGGCGCAAGGCATTGGTGACGCTCATGGCGTCCTTGGTGGCGGCGACGCCCTTGCCGACGACGTCGACGATCACGAGGTGGAGGCTTCCGTCGGGCAGCACCACCCAGTCGTAGAGGTCGCCGCCGGTCGGCGCGCTGGACTCGGCGGGCAGGTAGTACACGCCCAGCTCGGCCGCCTCGACCTCGGGGATCGCCGGTCGCACGGCATCCTGCAGCTGGTGCACGACCTCGCGCTGGGTCGCCTCGAGCTCGGCCAGGCGGTTCACCGTTCGCAGGTTCTCCAGCGCCGCGCCCAGGTGAGCGGCCAGGGCCGTCACCGCGGCCTCGGCTCGCTCGTCGAAGCGGTCGACCTCGGGGTGGCCGAGCACGATGGCGCCGCATGGGCTGCCGTCAGAGAGAAGCACGGGGATGCCGAGGTAACTGGTGACCTCGTCGAAACCGGCGTAGGGCCGTAGTCCGCGGAATCGCCCCGCCTCGCGGATGTCACCGACGCGGACGCCGCCGCGGGCGGCCGCGACGCTGGCGAACAGCAGGGCGGCGGCCGCCGATGCGAACTCCTCGACGAGCCGCTTCGGCGCCCCGACCACGACCGCCACGCCGCCGCCCTCGGTCGGCGAGCAGACATAGGCGGCAAAGGACGCACCGGTCAGCGACCGCGCCGCTTCGGCCACCCACGAGAGCTTCGACGTCAGGTCGCGACCGCCGTGGACGGCGCGCGCCGCCTCCGCGAGCAGCCCGACATCGCCGGCGACGAGGGCCCCGTCCTCGGTCGCTACGCCATCGTCGACCACGCGCGGAGGGTACTTCTTGCCTTCAAGGGCCGTTCGGGCTCAGCCCTGCGGATCGGTCGGCTCGACGGTGTCCTCGGAATGCCGCTGCTCGATGTCGCCGCCGCCGCGGTTGGGCGACGACGCCTCGGCCTGGCGCTCGTCGGAGTCGGCCAGGATGGCCGCCGCCTGGGCCTCGGCGTCGACGTCGTCGCCGGCCAGCTCCGGCTCCTCGACCTCCAGCTCGGCCGCCCGGCTGGCCACCCGCTCGTCACGCTCGTCAACCACGGACCTCACCGTAGTGCCCGTGTTCCGTAAGCTCGCCCGGTCATGCAGTCGACGGCGGACGACGTGGGAGCGGTGACCGGACCGGTCAAGGCCGCCCAAGCATGGATCGAGGCGGTGCAGCTGGGCCGCTACGACACGGCCTGGGCGATGACCGATCCCAACCTGCGGCTGGTGCGGGCCCAGGCGTGGGTCTGGAACAACCGCACGGACGCCGACATCGCCGCTCTGAACCGCGACGAGTTGGCCCGTGCCCTCGCACAGGAGCGTCCGGACCACCCCCTGTGGGGCGACTTTGCCGCGACCGAGCTCCACCAGATCACCAACGTGTACGGCACGTACCAGGCCGAGAACTGGGGCGCGAGCAGCGGCCCCAGCACCGTCGGGCCCGACTACTCGCTCGTGTTGTTCGCCCATCTGAGCGGCGACCCGCTGATCCTCACGGACCGTCCCCCGGTATTCAGCCTGGCCTTCCTCATGCACGCCGCGCCGCGCGGGTGGCTCCTGGCCAGCTTCTCCGACGTCCTCCCCAAGCCGGGCTGGCCGCCGACGCTCTAGCCCTGCCGGGAGCGATGGCGACGGTGGCGTTCATCCCGTTGGCGGTGCTCCGGTGGGTCGAGACCATGGCGCGCCCCTAGCGCTCAGCCGTTCTTCGGAAGGTCCCGGAACGGCGTCGTCTTGTCGTTGTTGGGCTCCTTCGGGAGCCCGAGCACGCGCTCGCCGATGATGTTGTGCTGGATCTCGTCGGTGCCCCCGTAGATCGACGGGCCCGGTGAGAACAACGCCATCTCGGTGACGATGCCGGCGAAGGGGTTGCCGGTCGCCTTGTCGAGGGCCTCACGGTCGTCGGGTGTGTAGGCGTGCAGCGTGCCGACCGGGCCGAGGATGCGCAGGCCGAGGTCGCGCGACAGACGCAGGATGCGACTCATGGACAGCTTGGCGATGTTGCCGACGCCAGGGATGTCGGCACCGGTCGCCTTCAACGCCTTCTGACGCAGGTTGGTCATGCGGGCGATCTCGTTCAGCGTGTGCAGCTGGGCGAGGTCCTGACGGACCGTGGGGTCGGCCAGCTTGCCGTTGCCTTTGGCCAGCTCGGTGAGGAGCCGCTCGGCGTTGGCGAACATGCCGGGGGCGCCGGACCGGTCTCGCCGGGTGACGAAGTCGCCGGCCCGCTTGGTCAGGTTGCCCGCCACCGTGCCAGGGACGGCGGCGCCGCCCGCGGCGTTTCCGCCACCGGCGCCCAAGCCGGCCCGCTCGAAGGCGAGCGTGGTGTTGGCCACGGCCCAGCCGTTGTTGACGCCGCCGATGCAGGCGTCGTCGGCAACGCGGGCGTCGGTCACGAAGACCTCGTTGAAAAGGGCCCGCCCGGTCATCTCCCGCAGCGGCCGCACCTCCACGCCGTCCTGCAGCATCTCGAAGGCGAAGTAGCTGATGCCGCTGTGCTTGGGGACATCGGGATCGGTGCGGGCCAGCAGCATGCCCAGGTCGGCGGCCTGGCCCCCCGACGTCCACACCTTCTGGCCGTTGACGACCCACTCGTCGCCGTCTTTGACCGCACGCGTCTGCAGGCCGGCCAGGTCCGAGCCCGCACCGGGCTCGCTGAACAGCTGGCACCACGCCTTCTTGCCGGTGACGATGTCGGGCAGGTAGCGCTGCTTCTGCTCGTCGGTGCCGTGCGTGTAGATCGTCGGCCCGGCCAGCAGCAGACCCAGCCCACCTGGGGGGCCGAGGGCGCCGTGGTCGGCGATGGCCCGGGCGACGCGGTTGCCGTCCTCACGCGAGAGGCCTTTGCCGAAGGACTCCTCGGGCCAGGTGGGCACGGCCCAGCCCGACGTGCCGAGGCGCTCCCACCACTCGCCGACGGTCAGCTCGGGGTCCCAGTTCTCGTCCAGCCAGGCCGTCACCTCGACGACGACGTCCTCGCTCGTCCGGCGGGCGGTGTCAGTCATAACTCTCCAGTCCAGCGAAACTTGACCGCGCGGTCAAGTTGGCGAGACGTCCTCGAACCACAGCTCCGCTCGCACCTCAGGATCGCCGTTGTAGTTGATCGTGACCTCCTCGCCGGGGCCGATCGGCCGAAGCGCGATGAAGAACACGGTGTCCCGGTCGTAGTCGTGCTCGTACCGGGCGTTCGGGCGCCACGAGTGGTTGTAGAGACTGCCGTAGCCCAACGCCACGGCGTACTCCTGGTCTGTCCACTCGAAGCAGTAGCCGTCGAGGCCGAGGGCTCCAACCGCTTCGGCGGGAACGAACAGCACCGGGCACTCCTCGACCGTGTCGCCCACGTCGAACGGCTGCGCCGCGAAGACGCCCCGGCCGTGGACGGGGGACGCGGCCACGTACAGCTCGGCCCGCCGCGTCAGCGGCTCGACTGCTTCAGATACCGACACCACCATTGCTCGCCTACCCATCGGGAACGAGGTGTCTAACGCGTCCGCTCCGGGGGCGGGATCGTTTTCCAAGGTTGCGGCTGTACGTTGGCTCGATGAGGTACGGCGGCCGGCCGGCCGGGTTGTCGCTCGACGTTCTGCCCGTCGAGGACACCGCCGAGGACAAAACGCCCCAGCCGGAACCGCCGTCCCGGCGCATCCAACTGCCGCGCCGCTGGCTCGTCGCCCTCGCCGTCGTCGCCGTTGCCGCCATCGCCGGGATCGCGTGGGCCGCGGTCCGGGGATCGTCGAAGCCGTCGGTGAGCAAGGCCGACGTCGGCAAGATCGTCGACAACAAGGTCGGCAAGGCCGTCAACGATCTCAAGGCGTCGCCGGCGCCGGGTGTGGCGATCTTCAACACTGTGCGCCCGCAGCTGGTCCTCGTCGAGTCCGAGGGTCCGGGCGGACCCAAGACGGGGGCGCTCGGCTCGGGCGTCGTCATCAACAACCAGGGTCAGATCCTCACCGCGCTGCACGTCATCGAGGGGGCGTCGAAGATCAGGGTCACCTTCGCCGACGGCAACGAGTCGGCGGCCACGGTGGCGTCCTCCGACGCCGCCCACGACTCCGCCCTGCTGACGCCCCAGCATCCCCCTGGCGTGATCGTGCCCGCCGTGCTCGGAGGCGCCGTGCGCGTGGGCGACGACGTCTACGCCGCCGGCAACCCGCTCGGTCTGGTCGACTCCCTCACCGCAGGCGTCGTGTCCGGGCTCGATCGCCAGTTCCCGCTGCCCAGCGGCAAGACGCTCGCCGGCCTCATCCAGTTCGACGCGGCCGTGAGCCCGGGCAACTCGGGCGGTCCCCTCCTCAACAGAAAGGGCCAAGTGATCGGAATCGTGACCGGCCTCGCCAACCCCTCGGGCAACGACGACTTCGTCGGCATCGGCTTCGCCGAGCCCATCACCGCCGCCGGCGGCGCGGCAGGAGCGCCGCAGCAGTGACGCCGCGCGCCGCCCGTCCCACCCGGTCCCCCGGAGCGTCGCTCGAGGAGGTCCTCTACCAGGTCAAGCGGGTCATCGTCGGCCAGGACGCTCTGCTCGAGCGCATGCTCGTCGCCCTCCTCGCCCGCGGTCATCTCCTCGTCGAAGGCGTACCTGGGCTGGCCAAGACCCTGGCCGTCAAGACGCTGGCCGACGCCATCGGCGCGCAGTTCCAGCGCGTCCAGTTCACCCCCGACCTCGTTCCCGCCGACATCGTCGGCACGCGCATCTACAACCAGAAGCTGGGCGAGTTCCAGGTCGCCCTCGGGCCCGTGTTCGCCAACCTGGTCCTCGCCGACGAGATAAACCGGGCCCCGGCCAAGGTGCAGAGCGCCCTGCTCGAGGCGATGCAGGAGCGCCAGGTCACCATCGGGCGCGACACCCACCAGCTGCCCGACCCGTTCCTCGTGATGGCGACGCAGAACCCCATCGAGTCCGACGGCACCTACCCCCTGCCCGAGGCCCAGGTCGACCGCTTCATGCTCAAGGTGCTGGTCGACTACCCCTCGCCCACCGAGGAGTTCGTGATCGTCGAGCGCATGGTGGACGCCGTCCAGGACGTCCAGAGCGTCATCGACGTCGCCCAGCTGCACGCCCTGCAGCACGCCACGCGGGAGATCTACGTCGACCCCGCGCTCATCGAGTACGCCGTCGGCGTGGCCGGCGCCACGCGCGACCTGGCGGCGGTCGGGATGAAGGAGCTCATGCGCTTCGTCACGTACGGCGCCAGCCCGCGGGCGTCGATCAACATGATCCTCGCCGCCCAGGCCCTTGCCCTCGTGCGCGGCCGCGACTACGCCCTCCCCAGCGACGTGGTCACCATCGCTCCCGACGTGCTGCGCCACCGCCTCGTGCTTTCCTACGAGGCGCTGGCCGAGGAGGTGACCGCCGACGACCTCATCGCCACCGTCCTGAAGCGCCTGCCCGTCCCCGAGGTGGCGCCGGGCGCCGGCGAGCGCCGGGGCGGGGGTGGCGAGCAGCAATGGGC
>CADDZP010000249.1 GCA_902812475.1 Actinomycetota bacterium
GCCCGGCGGGCATGGCTGCGCGACGCCCATCCGCCCACGGCGGCCGCCGTCGAACGGGTGCTCGGCGTGGCGCGCGGCGACGCCATCGCGACCGACATCGGCGAGGGCCGTCGGGTGGCCCGTTCCGGCCAGCGCCTGCGCATCGAGTCCCTGTAGGTTTCGGCGGTGCCCGGGACTGCCTCGCCCTTCGACGACGACCCGTGCGTCGGACGCGTGGTCGTCGGTGAGGACGAGCTGCGCGACCGCATCGCCGCCATCGGCAAGGAGATCACCGCCGACTACCACGGCCGGGCGCCTCTCCTCGTGGGCGTTCTCAAGGGCGCGTTCATGTTCATGAGCGACCTGGCCCGGGCGATCGACCTCCCCGTGGAGTTCGACTTCATGGCCGTGGCGTCCTACGGGAGCGCGACCAAGACCAGCGGCGTCGTCCGCATCGTGAAGGATCTCGAGCTCGACCTGTCCGGCCGCGACGTGATCCTCGTCGAGGACATCGTCGACAGCGGGCTGACGCTGTCCTACGTGCGCAAGAACCTCCTGGCGCGCGGCCCGGCCACCCTCGAGATATGCGCGCTGCTCGTACGTGACGGGCTGCAGAAGCACGACCCCCAGCTGCGCTACGTGGGCTTCCGCATCCCGCCCGACTTCGTCATCGGCTACGGCCTCGACGTGGCCGAGCGATACCGGAACCTGCCGTACATCTGCGTCTACGACGCCACGGGTGAAGAAAGTCGCGAGCCCGGGGGGTAGGACCCCGCAGACCCTCGGTACCCTGTTGGAGCCGTGCGCAAGCTCGCCCGTTCCACCATCTTCTACATCGTCCTCGTCGTCGTCGCCCTCGTGCTCATCGGCACGCTGCTGCGCGGCGGCAGCGACCGCGAGAAGCTCTCGCTGAGCACGTTCGAGCGCAAGCTCGACTCCGGCCAGGTCCGTTCCGCCGACGTCTCCGACCGCGACCACACCATCACCGGCAACCTCGCCGATGCTGCGGGCACGAAGTACAAGGTCACGTTCGCCGACCGCGACACGACCAACGTCATCAACGAGCTTCGCAAGGCGCCGAACCATCCCGACGTCAAGGTCACACAGCGACACGACCCGCTCTGGCTCACGCTGGTGCAGCAGTTCCTTCCGTTCCTGCTGCTCGTCGGTGTGTTCCTCATCTTCATGAACGCCATGCAGGGCGGCGGCAACCGCGTCATGCAATTCGGCAAGGCCAAACCCAAGGTCGTCAACAAGGACGAGCCCAAGGTCACGTTCGCCGACGTCGCCGGCGCCGATGAGGCGGTCGAGGAGCTGCAGGAGATCAAGGAGTTCCTGGAGTCGCCCGCCAAGTTCCAGTCGATGGGCGCCAAGATCCCCAAGGGCGTGCTGCTGTTCGGGCCACCCGGTACCGGCAAGACGCTGTTGGCCAGGGCCGTGGCCGGCGAGGCCGGCGTGCCGTTCTTCTCGATCTCGGGCTCGGACTTCGTCGAGATGTTCGTCGGCGTCGGCGCCAGCCGCGTCCGCGACCTGTTCGAGCAGGCCAAGACCAATGCCCCGGCGATCATCTTCGTGGACGAGATCGATGCCGTCGGTCGTCACCGCGGCGCCGGCCTCGGCGGCGGCCACGACGAGCGTGAGCAGACGCTGAACCAGCTTCTCGTCGAGATGGACGGCTTCGACACCCGGGGCGGCGTCATCCTCATCGCCGCCACCAACCGGCCCGACATCCTCGACCCTGCCCTCCTGCGTCCCGGCCGCTTCGACCGCCAGATCGTCGTCGACAGCCCCGACCTCGAAGGCAGGCGGGCCATACTGAACGTCCACGCCAAGGGCAAGCCGCTGGCCAAGGGTGTCGAGCTCGACATCCTCGCCCGACGCACGCCCGGTTTCACGGGCGCCGACCTGGCCAACCTGATGAACGAGGCGGCGCTGCTCGCCGCCCGGCGGGGCTTCAAGGAGATCGGCATGCCCCAGCTCGAGGAGGCGATCGACCGGGTCATCGCCGGTCCGGAGCGCAAGAGCCGGCTGATCTCCGACGACGAGAAGCGGGTGATCGCCTATCACGAAGGTGGCCACGCCCTCGTCGGCCACGCCCTGCCCAACGCCGACCCCATCCACAAGGTGTCGATCATCCCGAGGGGCCGGGCGCTGGGCTGGACGCTCGCCCTGCCCGAGCAGGACAAGTACCTCGTCACGCGGTCAGAGCTGCGCGATCAGCTGGCGATGCTGCTCGGCGGGCGAACCGCGGAGGAGATGATCTTCCACGATCCGACGACCGGCGCCCAGAACGACATCGAGCGGGCCAGCCAGATCGCCCGGTCGATGGTCACCGAGTACGGCATGAGCGACGCCATCGGGCCGCAGCAGCTCGGCCAGAAGAACGGCGAGGTGTTCCTCGGCCGGGACCTCGGCCATCAGGCCAACTACTCCGACGAGGTCGCCGCCCGCATCGACTCCGAAGTACGCAAGCTGATCGACGAGGCGCACGCCGAGGCCCTCGAGATCCTCACCGAGAACCGCAAGGTCCTCGACCGTCTGGCCAAGGCGCTGGTCGAGAAGGAGACGCTGGACACGCCCGAGGTGATGGAGATCCTGGGTCCGGTGGCGAAGCGTCCGGCGCGGACGCGACCCGCCGAAGCGCCGAGTCGCACGCCCGCTCGTCGGCGGGTGGCGACCCGGTCGGTGCCGAAGCCTCGGCCGCGGCCCAACCCCGCGTGACCGCGGGCGACGGAGACGGCGTCGACCGAGGTCGCATCGAGAAGGCCGTCCGGGAGATCCTCGAGGCCATCGGTGAGGATCCCGACCGCGACGGACTGATCGCCACGCCCGCGCGCGTGGCGGCCATGTACGGCGAGATCTTCAGCGGCATCAGCGACTCGCCCGACCGCCATCTCGCCGTCACGTTCGAGGCCGGTCACGACGAGATGGTGATGGTCAAGGACATTCCGCTCTACAGCATGTGCGAGCACCACCTGATTCCGTTTGTTGGAAAAGCGCACGTGGCATACATCCCGGGCGGCGACGGACGCATCACTGGACTGTCCAAGCTGGCTCGGCTCGTCGATTCGCTGTCGAAGCGGCCGCAGGTGCAGGAGCGCCTCACCACCCAGATCGCCGACGAGATCGACAGCAGCCTCCAGCCGCGGGGCGTCCTCGTCGTGCTCGAGGCCGAGCACCTCTGCATGTCGATGCGGGGGGTCCGAAAACCGGGTTCGCTGACGGTGACGTCGGCCGTCCGGGGTCAGTTCCGGGAGAGCGTGGCCACCCGCAACGAGGCGATGCAGTTCATTCACTAGAGGCGAGCAGCGCATCCACAGGCAAAGACGCTGGTCCGGGGATCGCGCCTGTAGCCTGCGGAGCCGTGTCGCGTCCGCTTGTCATGGGTGTCCTCAACGTCACCCCTGACTCGTTCTCCGACGGCGGGCGCTGGCTCGATCGGGACGCAGCCGTCGCCCACGGGCTGGCGATGGTGACCGAGGGCGCCGACGTGGTCGACGTGGGCGGGGAGAGCACCCGCCCGGGAGCAGCCGACGTGCCGGCACGCGAAGAGTTGCGCCGGGTACTGCCAGTGGTCCAGGCCCTGGCCGCCCACGTCCGGGTTTCCATCGACACGCGCAAGGCCGAGGTGGCCGACGCCGCCTTGGCGGCCGGGGCGACCATGCTGAACGACGTCTCGGCGTCGCTCTGCGAGGTGGCCGCCGCCCATGGCGCCGGGTGGGTCGCCATGCACATGCGGGGCACTCCGGCCACCATGCAGCAGCACGCTTCCTACGACGACGCCGTGGCCGAGGTCCGGCAGTTCCTCGTCGAGCGGGCGTCCGCCGGCGCCGCCGCCGGCGTGGGCGAGGTGTGGATCGACCCTGGCTTGGGCTTCGCCAAGACGGGCGAGCACAACCTCTCGCTGCTGCGCCATCTCGACGTGCTCGTCGCCACCGGATACCCCGTCCTCGTCGGCGCCAGCCGCAAGTCCTTCATCGGGCGCCTCACGGGCGACGCCTCCGTCGACGACCGCCTCGAAGGATCGTTGGCCGCGGCCACGTGGGCGATGCAGAAGGGGGCGGCGATGGTGCGCGTCCACGACGTGCGGGCCACGGTGCAGGCCGCCCGACTGGTGGCCGCGTGAAGGGCAAGTGGGCCCAGGGCATCGCCCCGCGGAACTTCGCGTGGATCATCAAGGACCGGCTGGCCGTCAGCGAGCGTCCCGGCGGGTACGCACGCACCCACCGGCGGGTGCGGCGCCAGGAGGAGATCATCTGGATCCGCGAGCAGGGCTTCACCCGGGTGGTGTCGTTGCTGCCGTCGCCGCACAACCTGCGGGCGTACGACGAGCTGGGCGTGAAGTGGGAGCATTTCCCGATGTCGAAGGTCGACGCCCCGATGGTGCTGGCCGAGCTCTACCCGGCGATGCAGGGGTGGCTGGCCGCCGGAGAGCGCCTGCTCGTGCACCAAGAGGAGCTGGGCGACCTGGTGCAGGGCGTCATGGCGGGCTACCTCGTCTACGCCAGGCTCGTGCCCGCGCCCGCGGAGGCCATCTCCATCCTCGAGCGCATCAACCAGCGCCAGATGGGTCCGCCCGGTCGGGAGCTCGTCGCGACGGCTGCGGCCCTCCGCGGCTAGATGGTCATCGGGGACCGCATCGAGCTCCGGGGTCTGCGAGCCACGGGAACCCACGGAGCGCTGCCCGAGGAGCAGGTACGGGCGCAGCCCTTCGAGGTCGACGTCGACCTGCACTTCGAGCTGCGGGCGGCGGGCCAGTCCGACGACCTGGCTGACACGATCGACTACGGCGCCGTCGCCGAGGCAGTCCACCGCATCGTCACGCGGGAGCAGTTCCAGCTTCTCGAACGCCTGGCCGAACGCATCGCCGAGGAGGTGCGCCGGGACGAGCGCGTCGACAGCGCGACGGTCACGGTGCGCAAGCTGCGTCCGCCTGTGCCGGTGGATCTGGCGTCGGCCGGGGTCACGATCACCCGGCCTTGAGCCGCCGGCCTCCCCTTGCGTTCTTGGCGCAGAAATGCACACATGGCGAGCATTTCTGCGCCAAGAACGAAGGAGAAGCGTGAGGGCCTTCCTCGGCCTCGGCTCGAACCTCGGAGACCGATGGGCGTATCTGCGGGAGGCGGTTCGGTCGCTGCCGGACGTGGTTGCCGTCTCGCCTGTCTATGAGACGTCGCCCGTGGGAGGGCCGGAAGGCCAGGGGCCGTACCTGAACTGCGTGGTCGAGCTCGACACCGAGCTCGGGCCCCGGGAGTTGCTCGCGGTCGCCCAGCGGCTGGAGGCGGCTGCGCAGCGGAAGCGGGGGGAGCGGTGGGGCCCCCGGACGCTCGACGTCGACGTCCTTCTCGTCGGCGACCTCACCGTCGAGGCGCCCGATCTGGTGGTGCCCCACCCCCGGATGTGGGAGCGGCGGTTCGTGCTCGCCCCACTCTCGGATCTGGCTCCCGAGCTCGTTCCGTCGGGCTGGGAGGCCCGGGTGGCAGGAGAAGTGACCCCCGCGGGTAGAATCTAGGAAGTACGAACGGCACCCAGTACGGGGCCGGAACGTCAGGAGCTACCGCTGCGCGCATTCTCGCTACGCGTCATTGGCCCGGGGCGGGCCGGGCTCTCTCTGGG
>CADDZP010000250.1 GCA_902812475.1 Actinomycetota bacterium
CCCGACACGAGCCCCAGTGGAACAGCCCGCGGACGCTCGCCCTCGCCAAAGCCGCCTGCTTCGACTGCCACAGCAACCAGACGCGCAGTTACTGGTACGAGAAGATCGCTCCCGTGTCGTGGTGGATCAAGAACCACGTCGACGAGGGGCGAGCAAGGCTCAACTTCGACGAATGGCAGCCGGGTCGCGGCGGCGGACGGGCGGCGCGCACCATTCTCCGGGGCTCGATGCCGCCCTCCTATTACAACTGGTTCGGACTGCACGCCAACGCAAAACTGACACCACAACAGCGGCAGCAGTTGGCGGACGGCCTCCAGGCGACGCTGGGCCCTGGAGGCTTCGATGAGGGCGGACCCGGGCGGGGACGCTGACGGCAAGGCCGATGCGGGCGATGCGACGTTCTGGCCTGTCGTGGCGGTGCTCATGTTGGCTGCGTGCGGAGGGGACGGATCGCAACACAGCTCATCCACGAGTACCGCGCCGTCGCCCGCGACATCGCGGGCCGGGACGTCGGAATCGTCGCAGCTCCCATGGCCGAGACCGCGGTTCTTGCTTCGTGGCGCCTTCCTGCGCCCTTGACGCGCCCGGCAGCCGCCGTCGTTGGCGGACGCGTGCTGTTGCTCGGCGGCCGGGCTGCCGGATTCCGTGAACGCGGAGGCCCTCAGACTGCTGGATTCCGTGAACGCTCATATGACCGTTCGTGCCCGCTCGAGCCCCCTCCCGACCGCTGTTCTGTGTCAGAAACGTGTCGGATTTCGAAGGCGACCGAACTAGGAAATCTCAGTTCGCGCAAGGTCCGTTTGCGCAGGTCAACGCTTGACACCTCGTACAAACCGAGTTCTCACGCCTGATCTGACACGGGATCGGACACACCCGCCGGAACCACTTGTCAACGCTTCCCCGCGCGGGCCTTGGCGGTCTTCATCGGCGGCCCTCCGACGTCCGGTCCGGCAACGCCGAGGCGACGTGCGACCCTCGGGGACCCGTCAGCGCGTTTGTCACCTCAGAAGGCTACCCATCGCCCTCAGAGATCCGGCAGGTCCGGAAGGAACGCCTGGACGATGATCCGGGCGGCATCCACGAGCTGTTGGTGAGCGCTCGAGTCGGGAGCGGTGAGCTCGACGCCGGCGTCGAGCGCGATCCGGACCGTCCTCGCCTCGTCGCGGCTGAGAACAATCTCTTCCGCGAGCGACTCGCTGTCTCGCGCGTGACTAGGAGATCACGCGATCGATCAAACGCGTCAGCGCTGCCTGCGTTTGAACAGGCCGACCGGGTCGGCTGCCTCGACGCGCCCTGAAGAAAGGAAGCCGTCCAGATCGGCGACCAAGAAGCGCACGAACCGCCCGACTTTGTGAAAGGCGATGCGGCGCTCGTATACAAGCCGACGCATGAAGCGCTGACTGACGTTGAGGTACGCCGCCGCTTCCTGAAGCGTCAACGGAGGGCCGGGTGCGGCGCGCAACGGACCCCGGGCGCCATCTCCGCCCCCAAGCGCTCTCCTCCCTTCACGTCCTGTCCTTGGAAGTAGTTTCTATTAATATCCAATTGATAGATTAGAAGCACGAGAAGGGAACCTATCTTCCCTAGAAGGGGGCGGGCACGGCGTAGGCTTGCCGTGGTGGACGATCACTTCCTGACGTTGGAGCAGGTAGCGGAGCTGCTGCACGTGAGCACCAAGACCGTCTTCAACATGACCCGCGACGGCCGCCTTCCAGCCCGGCGGCTGCCGGGGTCGAGGCGTTATCTCTATGTGCGCCAGGAGATCCTCGACCTCCTCGACCAGCACCGCACCGATACGCCGTCCGACGCCGAAGAGCCCGCCGACATCGACGCTCAGCGCTGACTCGAGCGGCGTGGGCCGCACCCCCGTCGGTCAGGCCCTCTTCGCCAGCGCAAGCGTGAGGCGTGCCGTTGAACACGTCTGGGCGGGTAGACCTTTGAGGTGGACCTCCGGCTTTACGTGGACCACGACCTGTGCGTCAGCTCTGGTGCGTGCGTGCTCGAACGGCCCGATGTCTTCGCGTACCAGGACGGCCCAGAGCAGCTCGCCGTCGTGTTGCCAGGAGGGCCCGAACTGAGCGAGGAAAAGATGGCCGACGCCGTCGAGCTCTGTCCCGTCGACGCCATCCGGCTGCTCAATGGCGCCGGGGACGACGTGACGCCCGCCTGACGCGCCGTCACACGCTTGCGTCTAACGCAGCTGGTATCTGTCGACGAGGACGGCGCCCCACTCGTCCCATCGGAAGGTCTCGCAATACAGCTCGCTGCCGAGGTCGCGCTGGACGTGGATCCTGCCCTGGCTGCGGAAGAGGACCACGTTGGCGACTCGCAGCATCGGGTGCTCGCGGTCGGGAGCCAGCCCCGCGTACTCCGGAATCACGCGGTCGGTCAGCCCGTACGCGAGGGCCCACGACCCCAGCACGCGGATGAGAAAGCGGTACTCGGCGTCGAGGTCTAGGAGCATCCCAGTCCTTCCCGGCGACCCTCGTCATGACCCCTCGCCGTCGCCAAGGGAGTCGATCGGGCGGGTCGTCTCTTCTGGTCGCCAGCGCCACTCGCCGAGCTCGAGCGCCCGTCGGATGAGCGACGCCATCTGCTTGGCGACGGTGGAGCCCGAGGCGCGCACCTCCGCATCGACGTCACGTCGAGCCCGTTCGATGATCGAGCGGTCGCCGTCGGCGAGGGCGGCGAGCTCGAGCGCCGCCTCGTTGATGCCTTCGAGGGGACTCTCGGCGAGCGCGCGGGCGCGTGCCATAAGGAACTCGGCCCGTTCTGTGACGTGGCCGTCCTCAGCCTGCTGGGTCAAGGTACGCCTCGTCCGAGACCTGGGCGATCTCCTCGATCTCCGCCTCGCTGAAGCCCGCCATCGACCGGAACTTCCGGGCCAGCGACACCGGGCTGTCGTCGTGCTCGCTCCGAAAGCCGCCGAGACTGAACAGCTTGTCGATCGTGCGCTGGAACTCCAGCGCGAGCTGGAGCCTGTCGGGGTCGTCCTTCGTGAGGCGACGGAGCCAGTCCGAGCCCATCTTCACGTGGGTGACCTCGTCGGCGAGCATCCAGTCCTCGCAGAACTCGAGCACCGGGTCAGTGCACACCCGTCCGAACTCTCGCATGGTGTTGAACACGTCGATCGCCAGGCCTTCGAGGGCGCGGTTGACCCCGGTGAGCCGCAACGCGGGGTCGGGGTTGCACGCCGCCTCGTAGAGGAACGTGGATTCGGCGAACTCACCGATATCCGTTCCCATGTGGTCGATGAGCTTCACCGAGATCTCCACGTGGCGCGCCTCGTCCCAGCTCTGTCGGGCCATGTCCAACTTGAGTTGCAGAGGGACTTGATCGTCGCCGAAGTCGAAGCACGTGCGACCGGCGCCCTCGAGCGCCTGCATCTCGCCCATGAAGATGCCGTGCATCAGCTGGCGGGCGCGGTCGGGCGACGTGTCGTCGTCAGGCGTCAGACGGCCGGGTTGCTCATAGTTGCCCCGCATCTGGCCACCCGTGCGGGGGTCGTTGACCACGTCAGCGATCGGAACCTGCACGAAACGGGCGTCGCGAGCGAGGTCTTCCACGGGCCACTGTGTCTTCATCAGTGCCTTCCCTTCTTCGGCCGCTTGTGGGCCGCGTCGATGGCGGCAACCGGAAACCCCCAGCCTGCGAACCAGCCCAGGGACTCGACGAGTGCCGCCTCGGTCTCGGGCTTGGGCGTTGGCCCTTTCCAGGTCATGGACTTGACCAAGTACCGCAGACGGCCGGCGAGCTCGGCGAGCACGTCGGGCAGATCCTCACCCGGGTCCACGCCCCTCAGCAGGTGCGGCCGACACACCGGCCCGTCCCCGCCGAGGCACACGGGGCAGGATCGGCGCTCCCATCCGTCGCGGGTCTCGAGCAGGCGGTCGACAGTGCGCTGCCGTCTGTTGACCCGCTGGCGGGAGTCGCCGAAGCGCCCGTCTCCATCGGACCGGGTGGCGAGGACGTAGTCGCAGGGGAAGCAGGACTCCTTCGGGCGCAGGCGCCGGACCCGGCGTGGCGTCACGCGACCCGGACCGCAAAGGGTGTGGGCGGCCCGCCCCGTGAGGTCTTCGTAGAGCACGGCGGTGCTCATCGGCCGCCACCGCAGCTCGCAGTCCGCCACCGCCTGGAGCCAGGTATGGCGCGGGCAGAACCCCCAGCTCCGCCACAGATGGTGCCGGACGTGGACGGCCATGATGGATCCGTCGAGGAACCACCACATTTGCTTGACCTCGGCGAGGGTCACGTCGAGGTCGCCTGGGTCGGCCGGCCACCAGGGCGCTACCTCTTCTCCTTGGACCTCCGTCTTGGCCAGGGCCATGATCGTCCTCCTCCCTTCGGAGCAGGAACCGTCAGCCCGGCGGCACTTCGACCGGCATCGCCGGCCCCGGCGGGGTCCATCGCCGGGCGGTTTGACCCGCGTCTTCATCGTACCCATCTCGGGGCCCGATGCATCCTCCATGCGGTTACCGTTGGGCGGGGCGATGGGGCCCGCCCGCAGAAACGCCTCGTGGCTGATGGCTCCTACTGCGACTGTCGGGACGCGTAGGAGGCGCAATTGGCCAGCAGAAAAGAGGCGTCGTTCGACGGAGTCGTCGACCTGGGCCCCGTCGGACCTCTGCACCAGGACCATCTGTTCGGTGAAGTCATCTCGGTCGGGACGGGGCCGGACGACTCCGACATCCGAGAGGCGCTGCTTCTCGGGCTCCACGACGTCGCCGTGCAAGCGCTCGTCGATGACTTGCGCAATCGCGGCCTCGCGGACGAAGAGATATTCGCCGTCCTGCGCCGCCGCATCGGGCTGCTGACCTCCGCCGAGGCGACGCTTCACTACCGCCACTTCGAAAGCACGGGCGCCCTGCAGACCCGCCGCATCGCCGTCCCCGCTCTCGCCACGGAGGTGGCGCTGCTCAGAGACACCGTCATCCCTCGCCTCGAGGCCGAGCTCCGAGCGGCGCGCGGGGAGAACGTGTGACCAAGGTCGTCGCCGAGCTCTGGCACCGCTTCGAGGAGTTGTGCCCCGAGGCCGCCGCCGACCCCGACCGACTCGTCACCCGCGGACGGCTGCGGCGCTCGCAGGAGCCTGTCCACAAGCTGCCCGACAGCCGGGATCCCACCGCTGTCGACGCCGCCGCCCGAATGCTCGTCGAGACCGGCGCCGGCTACTGGGGCCTGTGCCTGGAGTGGCTCGAAGGGCGCGATCCCGGCGAGCAGCTCCGCGCCCGGGACGACGCACTGCTGGCCGAGCACTGGGAGCTCAGCTCGCGCGCCGAAGAGCTCCGCCGCCAGATCCGGGCGTTACAGCCAACGCCCCTGCGGATCGTGCCCCATGGGCACGGGCGGCGGCCGATGTGGAGGCGCTGGTGGCGACGGCGGCGATGAGACGGCCGCCGGACTGATTGCTACCGCCAAGGCCCAGCGAGCCGACGCCTTGGCCGCGCGTCTCGCGCCGCGCCCGCAGATCCGCCGGTAGACGTCCTCGCCATGACTCGTCGGTTGGGGCTCGCCCTCGACGATCCGGAAGGTCCTCGTGCCGTCGGGGTGGCGCTCGGCGCGCAGGAAGATGGCGGTGGGCGGCTTCTCGA
>CADDZP010000251.1 GCA_902812475.1 Actinomycetota bacterium
GCCGGCCCGCCGGGCGGCGCCTACAACTTCTATCTGGTGCGCTTCGCGCCCGGGGTGCGTGTCGTCGACGTGCGGGCGCGACTCGAGCGCGCCTTCGCGGCCGCCGGCTGCGCCCCGCCCGTGTGCACGTTCTTTGCCGTCCGGCCGCCCGCCGACGTGAGCAACTACGCCGGCGTGCGCTGGACGCCGGCGATGCTGGCCGGACTGCTCGCCTTGTTGGCCGCGGTGACCCTGGGCCACGCCCTGGTCAGTTCCGTGCGCGGCCGGCGGCGTGAGTTGGCCGTCCTCAAGACCGTCGGCTTCGTGCGCCGTCAGGTCTCGGCGACCGTCGCCTGGCAGGCGACGGCCGTCGCCGCGGTGACGCTCGTCGTCGGGCTTCCCATCGGCGTCGCGGCCGGCCGTTGGCTGTGGACGCTGTTCGCCAACCAGATCGGCGTGGCCGCCGACCCGCGCACCCCGCTCGTCGCTGTCCTGGTCGCCGTCCCCGTGACTGTGGCTGTTGCCAACACCGCGGCAGCAGCGCCGGCGTGGGCGGCGGGCCGCGTGCAGCCGGCGAGGGTCCTCAAGGCCGAATGACTCGTTCTGGTGACGATCCACGGCCATCACGGCCGTAAATCGTCACCGGAACGGAGAGGACTACTTCAACTCCACCGCGGCGCCCGCGCCCTCGAGCTGGGCCTTGGCCTTCTCGGCGTCCTCCTTGGACACCTTCTCGAGGACGGGCTTGGGGGCGTTGTCGACCAGGTCCTTGGCTTCCTTCAGGCCCAGGCTGGTGAGGGCCCGGACCTCCTTGATGACCTGGATCTTCTTGTCGCCGGCAGCGGACAGGATGACGTCGAACTCGTCCTGTTCCTCGGCGGCGGCTGCGCCGTCGCCACCACCGGCAGCGGCCCCGGCCGGAGCGGCCACGGCCACCGGCGCAGCGGCGGTGACGCCGAACTTCTCCTCGAAGTCCTTGAGGAGCTGGCTCAGCTCGAGGACGGTCATGTTGGCGATGGAATCGAGGATCTCTTCCTTGGTGGCCATGGCTTACTGCTCTCCTTGTTCTGCAGAACTGTCAGGACTCTCCGCCGGCTCCGCGGTTGCATCGGGCGCCGGACTCTCGGCGATCGGTTCGGATGGCTCGCTCGCTTCGCCTTCAGTGTCGGGCGGCGAAGCGGTCTCGTCGGGTGCCGGGCTCTCTACGTCGACCAGGCCGCCCTGCTGCTCGGCCACCGCCCGCAGGCCGTACGCGAAGTTCTGGGGCAGGGCCTTGAGCAGTCCGGCCATCTGCTGGAGCGGCGCCGCCATGGCCCCGGCCAGCTGGGCGAGCAGTTGGTCACGGGAGGGCAGCTCGGCCAGCGCGGCGGCGTCGCCCGCGGACAGGACGCTGTCGCCGAGGATGCCGCCCTTGATGACGAGGTTGGGGTTTCCCCGGGCGAAGTCCCGCAGTGACTTGGCCACGGCGGCGGCGTCGCCGTCGACGAAGGCGATCGCCGTCGGCCCCAGGAGCATCTCGTCGAGGCCCTCGATGCCGAGCTCGCGCACGGCGAAGCGGACGAGGGCGTTCTTGTAGATCTTGTACTGGCCGCCGACCTCGCGCAGCGAGCGGCGCAGGGCGGCCAGCTCGCTGACGTTCAACCCTCGGTACTCGGTGAGGATGGCGCTGCCGGACGACGACAGGCGCTCACGCACCTCGTTGACGACGGCGACCTTTTCAGGTCGGGGGTTTTCCATGCTGCTACACCTCGTCAGGCGGGCGACTTGCCCATTACGTGCGATGGACGCACACCGGATGTCTTCGGCGGATATGTGAGGAGGGAGCTTATGCGGCTCCGGCCGTCTCCTCGTCGAGGTTGCGGAGCCGACCGGTGTCGACCTTGACGCCGGGGCCCATCGTGGTCGACAGCGTCATGCTCCTGATGTAGCGGCCCTTGGCCGACGCCGGCTTTGCCCGGTTGAGCTCGTCGACGACGGCGCGCAGGTTCGACAGCAGGGCGTTCTTGTCGAAGCTGGCCTTGCCGATGGGCACGTGCACGTTGCCGTAGCGGTCGGTGCGGTACTCGACCCGGCCGCCCTTGAACTCCTGCACGGCCTTGCCCACATCGGTGGTGACCGTTCCCGTCTTGGGGTTCGGCATCAGGCCGCGGGGCCCGAGGACGCGGCCCAGCTTGCCGACCTGGCCCATCTGGTCGGGCGTGGCGATGGCCACGTCGAAGTCCATCATCCCGCCCTGGACCTGCTCGACGAGGTCGTCGGCGCCGACGATGTCGGCTCCTGCGTCGCGCGCCTCCTGGGCGGCAGGGCCGGCGGCGAAGACCGCCACCCGTACGGGCTTGCCGGTGCCGGCGGGGAGCGAGACCGTGCCGCGCACCATCTGGTCGGCCTTGCGGGGGTCGACGCCGAGCCGGGTGGCCAGCTCGACGCTCTCGTCGAACTTGGCCTTGGCCGTCTCCTTGACGAAGTCCACCGCCTCGCTCGGTCCGTAGGCCTGCTGGCGGTCGAACGTCCGCAGGGCGTTCTCGTAGCGCTTGCTCGTGCTCATCTCAAGAAACCTTGATCCCCATGGAGCGGGCCGTGCCGGCGACCTGCTTCTTGGCCGCGTCGATGTCGTTGGCGTTGAGGTCGGGCATCTTCGTCTCGGCGATCTGCGTCAGCTGGGCATCGGTGACGGTTCCCACCTGCTCACGTCCCGTGGTCTGCGCACCCTTCTCGAGCCCGGCGGCGTCGCGCAGCAGCACGGCCGTGGGCGGCGTCTTGGTGACGAACGTGAACGACCGGTCCTCGAAGATCGTGATCTCGACGGGGATGATCGTGCCCCGCTGGGCCTCGGTCTGGGCGTTGTACATCTTGCAGAAGTCCATGATGTTCACGCCGTGGGGGCCGAGCGCCGTGCCGACGGGAGGCGCGGGCGTGGCCGCACCGGCGGGGATCTGGATCTTCACGATTGCGGCAACACGCTTCTTCGCCATCTACAGCTTCGCCACCTGACTGAATTCGAGCTCGACCGGGGTCTCCCGGCCGAAGATGTTGACCAGGACCTTGAGCTTGAGCTGGTCCTCGTTGATCTCGGCGATCTGGCCGGTGAAGTCGGCGAACGGTCCCTCGCGCACACGGACGCTCTCGCCCACCTCGTACTCGAGGCGGGGCCGGCTCTTCTTCTGGGGCTCGATGCCCTCGACCTTGACCTGGAGGATGTTCTCGACCTCGGCCCGCGACAGCGGCGTGGGCTTTGCGCCCAGGCCGACGAACCCGGTAACGCCGGGCGTGTTGCGGATCACCCTCCAGGAGTCGTCGTCGAGGTCGCAGCGCACGAGCAGGTAGCCGGGGAAGACCTTCTTGGGGACCAGCACCTTCTTGCCGGCCTTGAACTCGATGACGTCCTCCATGGGGATGACGACCTCGAAGATCCGGTCCTCCATGTTCATCGAGGCGATGCGGCTCTCGAGGTTGGACTTCACCTTGTTCTCGTAGCCGGCGTAGGAGTGGATCACGTACCACGAGCCCGGGCGGTCGTACGGGCTCTCGACGACCCGGACGGCACCTTCCTCGTCTTCCTCGTCCTCGTCGACCGCGTTGAACAGGTCGTCCTCGGTGATCACCTGCCCGGTCTCGGGCGCCTCGCCCGCGACGTCGGGCAGCGGGTCGGCGACGTCGGGCGTGATGTCGGCCTCCTCGGGCGCGACGGTCTCGACCTCGACCGGCTCCTCGGGGATCGGCTCGGGGTCGGCCACACCTCGCGGCGAGAAATCAGGCCCGAAATCTGTCACTTCACTCACGTCTCGAGAGGACTCACTTCTTGAAGAGGAAGAAGACGAACTTCCCGAACACGTAGTCGAGCCCGAAGATCAGGCCGATCAGGATGACGAGGACGACGAACACGATGACCGAGTAGTTCATGACCTCGGCCCGGTTCGGCCACGCCACCTTCCGCAGCTCGGCCCGCACCTGGCGGGCGAACTCCGCCGGGGTGGTGCGTTCCTTGACTGGGCGGGTCTGCGGGCGCGGTCGCTCGCGCCTCTGCGCGACGGGAGCACCGTCGGGCCCCACTTGGCCCTGACGCTGCATCAAGCGCTTGGTCTGTCTGTTCACGGCGTGGCACCCCTACGGATCGAGCAGGGCAGGAGGGACTCGAACCCCCAACCGCCGGTTTTGGAGACCGGTGCTCTGCCAAATTGAGCTACTGCCCTTTGGGGGTTGGGCCCCTGGATGTGTATCCGAGGATAGTTCAGGCAGTGCGCAGACGACGTCGGCCGTAGACGACGGCGCCCGCGGCGCCCGCTGCTGCGGTTGCCGCGATGGCGCCGGCGTAGGCCATGCGCCGCTTGGTCAACAGCGACCGGACCGCCCGGCGTTCGCCGGCTTCTTCGACCTTGGCCAGGATGTCGGCGAGAAGCCCGGGGGCGGGCTCGAGCACCTCGGTGCGCAGCTGGTGCATGGCCCGCAGGATCTTGCGGTACTGCGCCAGCTCGGCCTGGCAGCGCAGGCACTGGTCGACGTGGCGGCGCAGGGCCAGGTCGGCCGTCGCCCCGCCGTCGATGATCTCGGGCAGGGCCCGGGCGACGTCGTCACACTGCATGGGCGGTCTCCTCGTCCGACTTCGGGAACAGCCGCTCCCGCAGGCGACGGCGCGCCCGGTGGAGCCGGACCTTGGCGGCCGCCTCGCTGATGCCGAGCTCGTCGGCGATGGCCTGGTGAGGCAGGTCGTACATGTCCCGCAGCACGACGACGGCGCGCAGGCGCGGCGGGAGCTCCTCGAGCGCCGCGTTCAGCCGCGTCCGCAGGAGCTCGGCGTCGCCCGCCGCCTCGGGGTCGTAGTCGGGGCGGGCGTCGGCCAGCGGGGTGTCCTCGCCGAGCTCCTCGTGGCGGTGCTTCTTGCCCCTCGTGAGGGCGGTGCTGGCGCAGTTGGCGGTGATCCGGTAGAGCCACGTGGAGAACTGGGCGTCTCCCCGGAAGCGGTTGAGCCCCTTGTAGGCCCGTAGATACGCCTCCTGCACCACGTCTCTCGCGTCTTCCTCGTTCCCGGTGAGCCGGTAGGCCAGGCCGTACACGTCGGTGTAGGTCTGGCGCACCAGCTCCTCGAAGGCCCGGCTGTCACCCGCCGCGGCGGCGGCCACCAGCTCGGCCTGTTCCATGCCTCCCTTGGACCCGAGGTCGGACGGGTTCGTTACCGCGTCTCCCGATGCAGCGTGTGCTGCTTGTCCCACCGGCAGTACTTCTTCATCTGGATGCGCTCGCGGTCGTTCTGCTTGTTCTTGGTGGTGATGTAGTTGCGCCGCTTGCAGACCTCGCAGGCCAGCGTGACCTTCACCCTCTTCTCGGACTTGGCCATGGCTCCGGGCCTCCCTACTTGATGATCTTCGTGACGCGCCCGGCGCCGACGGTGCGGCCGCCCTCGCGGATGGCGAAGCGCAGGCCCTCGTCCATGGCGATGGGCTGGATGAGCTCGACGGTCATGGTGGTGTTGTCGCCGGGCATGATCATCTCGGTGCCCTCGGGCAGGGTGATGTGGCCGGTGACGTCGGTGGTGCGGAAGTAGAACTGGGGCCGGTAGTTCTGGAAGAACGGGGTGTGGCGCCCGCCCTC